>CAZAUV010000045.1:0-16351 GCA_964488335.1 uncultured Bacteroides sp. | reverse complement strand
CCCAGACCGTCAACGCATACTATAACCCCACCTCCAACGAGATCTGCTTCCCCGCCGGCATCCTCCAGGCTCCCTTCTTCGATCCCGAGAGCACCGACGCCGAAAACTATGGCGGCATCGGTGTAGTGATCGGCCATGAGATGACCCACGGCTTTGACGACCAGGGCAGCCACTATGATGCTCAGGGTAATATGGTCAACTGGTGGACTCCGGAAGATGCTGAGGCCTTCAAGGCTCTCACCCAGAAGCTCGTGGAGCAGTTCAACGAGGTTGAGATCCTCCCCGGCCTCTATGCCAACGGCGAATATACCCTCGGCGAGAACATTGCCGACCACGGTGGTCTCCGCCTGGCCATGACCGCCTTCCTCAACTCTCAGAAAGATAAGGGTGTAGATGTGGCCACCACCACCATCGAAGGCTTCTCCCCCGTACAGATCTTCTACCTCAATTATGCCAACCTCTGGGGCCAGAATATCCGCGACGAGCAGAAGCGCAATCTCACTATGAGCGATGTCCACTCCCTGGGCAAAAACCGTGTCAACGTATCGCTCCGCAACCTTACCCCCTTCTTCGAGGCCTTCAACATCACCGAGGGCCAGCCGATGTATCGCCCCGTAGAGGAGCGCGTCACCATCTGGTAATAATCCTCCCTACTGAAAAGTCATTGTAAAGGCGGCCGCCTCCCATTTCAGGGAAGCGGCCGCCTTAAATATCTTTAGATTTTTTTCGGACGGATTGATCTGTCAGAGGGTGATGCTGTGGCCGGGATTGTGGAGGCAGAAGGTGTGGGTCGAAGGAGAAGCGTATGTGTCGAAGGCGCAGGCTTCTTCGGCACGACCATTGAAGTGCATCGGGAAGAAATTGTCGACCTTTACGGCTTCCATAAAGAGGCGGGCGCCGCGGGCATAGTCGGTGCCCTGACGGGGGTCTACAGCCATCATTGTGATATAGAGCTCGGGATTTTCTTCGGAGATGCGGTGGAGGATTTTCTCAAACTGATTGTTGGCCTTTGCCACCTCCTTGGGGGTCGATTCGTCCTGCCAGTGCCAGTCGTTGAGGTCGCCACCATGGAAGATTTTCTTACCGTCGGGGAGGGTTACCACAAAGCTGACGCCGACATCGGTCGAGCCATAAGCCTTGACAGACAGGTCGCCGGGGAGGGAGTCTACGGAGTCGCCGGCGCTCATGCCCTGCACTTCGAGGGTGGAGGGTATCTTCTGAGCAGGGACGTCGTTGCTCACCACATAGACGCGGCGATGGTTCTGGGCTATCTCAAAGATTCCGGGATTGTAGTGGTCGGGATGGCGGTGGGAGACGAAAAACACCACGGGAGTAGTGGGTTCATCGCCGAGGATAGCATTGAGAGCGTGGGAGGGATCGCGGTAATAGTCAAAGACCATGATAACTTTGTCGGTGGTGATGACAAAGCCGCTATTGTCGAGATATGTGACTTTCATAGTGAGGTGTGTGTTAATCGTTGTATAATTGAGCTAATCGTTTTCAGATTAGTCGTTTGTAATTTTCAGATGTCGATGTCAAGCTCCATGCCGTCATATCCCATGACCACTCCCGGAGGAAGGAGGCGGCAGGTCTCGGAGTGGAGGCCTATACCGTGGCTCATATGGGTGAGGATGGCTCTTCGGGGCTCTACTGCCCTTATAACGCCGAGGGTTTCCGAAAGGTTCATATGAGTGGGGTGGGGGGTGTGACGCAAGGCGTTGATCACGATGGTGTCCACTCCGCGGAGGGCTTCGAGGGTTGCCGGGGGCATCTGTTTGCAGTCGGTGATATATGCAAATCGGCCCAGGCGATATCCCAAGATATGATAGCTCTTATCGTGGAGAATGTCAAGGGGGAGGAGGGGAAGACCGGCGACGGTCATGTTCTCGCCGGCGACGGCTCTTACGGGAAGAAAGCGGGGCACCCGCGGCGATGGCTCGGGACGGAAGCAGTAAGGGATGCGGCTCCGCAGGTCGGCCTCCACATCGGCGGAGCAGATGAGAGGGAGACCGTCGGGCGCGGCGAAGCAAAAGGGGCGCAGGTCGTCGAGCCCCCCGACATGATCATAATGGCTGTGGGTGATAAGTACAGCGTCGACGGCATCAATGCGATGGCGGAGAAACTGAGTGCGGAGGTCGGGGCCGGCATCGATGAGGATGGTCTTTTCGCCGACCTCGATGAGGGCCGATGAGCGAAGGCGTCGGTCGCGTCGGTCGCGTGAAGAGCATACGGGGCATGAGCACCCTAATTGCGGCACTCCGGTGGAGGTGCCGGTGCCGAGGAGTGTGAGGCGGGCGGTGGGCATAGGTCAGTAAGCGCGGGTGAGGAGGCCGTCGATAAACACCAGGCTGCGACCGTCGGGATAGCTCCATATCTCCTGGAGCGACGAGTAGCCTGCGCGACGGTCGATATCGGCGGGGGCGCCGATTGCGAGCCGACATTCATCGCGCGTCATTCCTTCGATGACGCGGCTCTCCGTGATGGCGAGCCACGCGTCGTCGCTTATCTTGGGATAGCGCCGGCGAGGGTCGCTGAGCGAAAAGAGATTGTCGAAGCTGCGGGTGGTGCCACCCGGTTCGTCGCCGGGAAGAGCCATGGGGAGAGTAAAGAAGCGTTGTCCGGGCATATCATTGCGCATGGCACCGGGGGTGGAGCGCATCTTGTCATTGACGGAATAGGAGAGGGTGATGCGCACCGGCTCTATCCCCCTCCCGGCGTCGACGCTCTCCACTTTGACCGGGATAAAGCGTAGCCCGCGGAGGCTCCCTCCTTCCATATCCCCCCAGAGCGACGACATGACATAAAACGTCTTGCCGTTGAGGCGGGTACGCAGAGAGTCGATGACCGCGGTCTCCACAAGATAGGGGATAGCCAAAGAGCTCCGTCGAATGAGCGAGTCGGGCGTGATACCGGTATTGTATGCAGCGGGGCCGTCGGGGGTGGCGAAGGTGATGACTGCCTCGGTCATGCCGAGGATCGATGTCGACTGAATGATTGATTCAAGAGTGATGGTGTCGCCATCGAGAGAGCGGCCTATCGATCGGTCGGAGCGCCGGTCGGTAACCACCCATTGCTTACCCTTTTGCCACCGGGCCGGAGCTTCACCGGTGATGCCTGCGAGGAAACCTGACTCACGGCGGGAGGCCGCAACGGCCCCCTTAAGGTCGCGGTCAGAGATGCGCGGAGTCGACTCTACTCCCGTGAAGCACCCCTGGAGCGCAGTCAGAATAAAGAGCACCGGGAGCACGGTCAGGGAGCGGCTAAGGAGCCGTCGCAAAAGTCTCGTGATATTTCGTTGAGTGATAGTCATCAGCCGGCAAAGGTAACCATTTTCGCCGACACTCCCTTGCTCTCGCCTCCCAAAAATTAATCATATCCTATTTAAGGTGGTCAATACCATAAACAATTCTTTGGGGAGGGTGTTATATATTCAGCAGAGGGGAAAGCTAAAGGATTTCCCCCCGTCAGCAAAACTATAACTATCTAAAACACACTCTTCGTTATGAAATCAATTACTGACCTCCGTTATTTCGGCCGCTCCAAAGCGTGGTGGGTGGTCCTGCTCGTAGGCGTCCTGATGGTCTTCTGCGGATTTGCTTATTGGTTCTGGCCGCAGCCGGCCTATGCAGTTGCATCCCAAATCTTCGGCTGGCTTCTTGTCTTAGCCGGTATAGTCCAGATATGTGCCGGAGCCGGTCCCAACCGAGGCAAAGGCTGGGGCTGGTGGATAGTAGGCGGCGTGATAAATATGTTTATCGGCTTCCTGATGGTCCAGAGCATTATTATCTCCGAGGCAGTATTTCCCTATTTCGTGGCCCTGATTTTCCTCTTCTGGGGCATCAGCGCCATCTGCTCGGCTGTTCATAACAGCGATGCCGGTCATAAATATTGGTGGATGTATCTTGTCAACGGCATCCTCCTTCTGCTCATCGCCTTCTTCCTCCTCCAGGCAGGTTGGGCAGGTGATATGATGGCCATCACATTCCTTACTTCCCTGGCCTTTATCTACTGGGGCTTCTCGATAGCTATTATGAGCTATGATCTCCGCCCTGTAAAGAAGTAAGAAGCTGTCAAGCCCAAAAAGTCAATCTTATATAAATAGTTAATCCAACAAGCCGGGAACCGGACCTACTCGCCCTCCAAGGGAGCGACAATCCGATTCCCGGCTCTATGTGGGTTTAAGTCATTTTAACTATTCATATTATTGTCAGACGGAAAATTTGCCATACCTTTGTAATTGGGGTAGAAGATGCGGCTTTATACGGATATCGCCTTAAACTTCGCGCCTCTCAGCTCGTCTAATTTTCATAACCTCTCTAAGATTTGACAAGTATGAAACCGATAGCATCCCGACTCATCGTCTCCGCCGCGGCCCTCCTGATAGGAGCAGCTTCGGTCATGGCCCAGGCTTGGGAAGACGATATTTATTATAATGCCGACAAGGCCAAGAAGGAGGCCAAGAAAGAGGCGGAGCGTAGGGCCGCCGAGCGCTCCTCCCGCGTGATTTACTACCCACCGGCCGACTCATATGTGACCGTCACGACAGGCAATGCCCGCGACATAGACGAGTATAACCGACGCGGCATCTTTGCCATCCCCGACACTACGGCGACCGACACAATACTGACGGGCGCCGTTGCGGGAGATGCTTTTGCCAACACGCGCCGTATTGAGCGCTTCTATAATCCCGAAGTCGTGATTTCCAATCCCGACGGAAGCGTAGCTGAATATTATTACTCCACAGAGCCCGTAGATGTAAACATCTATGTCAATGGAGGCTATCCTTATTACAGCCCTTATTTTGATCCTTGGTATACCAACGCCTGGGGCTGGGGACCGGCATGGTCCTGGACCTGGGGGCCGTCATGGTCATGGTCGTGGGGCTGGGGTCCATCCTGGTCATGGGGCTGGGCAGGCCCGTCCTGGGGCTGGGGCCCGTCGTGGGGTTGGGGTCCTTCGTGGGGCTGGGGCGGCCCGGTAGTTACCCCTGGTTTTGCACCCTCCTATCGTCCCGGACACTCAAGCCATAACAACATGGCCGGCTCTTATCGCCGCGCCAATGCCGCATCCGCGGGTTCCTATCGCGGAGGCTCCAACTATAATGCCACCACCTCCTCCGGCCGCAGGCCTTCGTCTGACTCCCGCTGGAATGTCAATACCGTAGGTGCGGGCACCAACCGAGGCCTGAGTACCTCAGGCTCGCAGGCCGGCCGACGCCCGTCAGGGTCGTCATATCGCGGTTCGGCTACCACCGGCTCTTCAACCCGCGGCACCACTAACGCCACCGGGCGCGGCACCATCTCCTCGCGCTCCAACAATGCCACGACAACACGTCAGTCGTCATCCTCATCATCGTCCGGAAGCTGGCGCTCATCAGCCGGTTCGTCATCGGGCGGAGGCGGTTCGTTCCGCTCATCAGGCGGCGGTGGCGGCGGTCGCTCATCAGGTGGCGGCGGTGGCGGCGGACGCCGTCGCTGATCCGGCCCATATAAATATGATATCTTAACTCCGACATCTGACATATCTATTCCATGCGTTTCACCATCATAGTCTCCTCTCTCCTCCTGGCCTCAACGGCCGCTATGGCCCAGAGCGCCATCGATGCTTATTCGCTCTCAAGCTCCGACTTTAAGGGCACTGCCCGCTTCATGTCTATGGGCGGAGCATTCGGCGCTCTCGGCGGCGACCTCTCTGTGCTTAATCAAAATCCCGGCGGCATCGGCATCTATCGCTCCAATGACCTCGGGCTGACCCTCGACCTCGACATCCAGTCGACATCGGCCCTTACCAACGGCTTCAAGATGACCGACAACCAGACCAAATTCCACGTCAACAATTTCGGCTATGTCGGCACGGTGAGTACCGGCAGCGAGGTGATACCTTTCTTAAACTTCGGAGCAAGTTACTCCCGAGTCAAATCGTTTGACCGTCGCTTTAAGGGTGTCAACAACCGCCTCAACGGCTCTTATTCCAACTATATAGCCGGAGTGACCTCGGCCAACGGCTCTTATTCCGGATGGAACGAAGAAGACCTCACCGGGGGCTACAGCGATTTCAATCCCTACACCGACACCTGGGCTCCCTGGATGAGTATCCTCTCCTACAACTCTTATATCATCAATCAACGCCCAGGCACCGAAAGCAGTCAAAACCTCTATCAGGGCCTCTGGAAAGGTGATACTTCCGGCAACTCGGAGATGAGCGTCGAGGAGAAGGGCTATGTCGATGAATATAATCTCTCTTTTGGCGGCAATATTGAAAACACCGTCTACTGGGGACTTGGTTTCGGCATCACCGACATCTCCTATACCTCTAACGCCTACTACGATGAGCAGCTTGACAATGCCGCCATCCCCGCCCGCGAAAACTCTTCAGAGATTATCAACGGCAATGCTTACTATGGCCTTGATTCATGGAAGAACGTCACCGGATCAGGCTTCAACTTCAAGATTGGCGTAATCGTGAAGCCGATCAACGAGCTGCGTCTCGGACTTGCTGTCCACACTCCGACATATTATAATCTCACCCAGCGCTCATGGGCTCAGATCAACTATTCATATGAGAGCAATGTCATCGGCTATGCCGAGACCAATGGCGGCTGGGACTATGAGATTGACTGGAAGCTCCGCACTCCATGGCGCCTGATCGCTTCTGTCGCCGGCGTGATAGGCAGCAGAGGTATTGTGTCGTTTGACTACGAATATCGCCCTTACCAGAATATGTCTATCCGCAATGCCTCGGGCGACCCCTTCACCTATTCAGGCGATCCCACCGACTTCCTTAAGGGCGACATCAATGCCTATTATCAGAGCTCCAATATCTTCCGCCTCGGCCTCGAATATCGCCTGACTCCCTCCTGGAGCCTCCGCGCCGGCACCAATATTGAGTCGACACCCTCGACCTCATATGCCCGCTCCTCCGACGCCGATATCTATACCGAGGGACCCGAAGACTGCGGCACGATGCCCTCCTACACCATGGACAAGACCACAGCTTATGTGACCTGTGGCGTCGGCTACCGCTATAAGGCCTTCTATATCGACGGCGCTTATATCTACAAAAATCAGAAGGCTGAATATCGCCCCTTCACCCCAAACAACTTCACAGCCATACCGGCAGCTACAGAGCTGACCTATTCATCCTCGCAGGTGGTGCTCTCTCTCGGCGTGCGCTTCTAAATCCCGTTTCATCATCAACAATCAGGCCGCTTATCCCATAGGATGAGCGGCCTGATTGTTGATGTATTTTCTCTCATGCCCGGATGAGTCCCGGCAGAGCGGAGGAGAGTTCAGAAGGTCATGCCCGCATCGGCCACAAGGCTTAGGTCTTCAGCGATGGTGGAGCCTACGGTAGTGAGCATATCGCCCATAATGGCACCATTGACGCCTGCCCGCATGGCACGCAGCTGACCCTCGCGGGATAAGGATGCCCGACCCCCGGCAAAGCGGAGGGTGACATGGGGGTTGATCAGACGGAAGATTGCCACGGCCGTTATTATCTCATCCTCAGAGAGCGGGGCGGCATCCTGGAGGGGAGTGCCGGGGATGGGGCAGAGGATGTTGATGGGGATCGACACCGGGCGGATATCGCGGAGAGTCAAGGCGAGTTCCACGCGCTGGCGGCGTGTCTCCCCCATACCAATTATTCCGCCCGAGCATATCTCCATACCCTCCTCGCGGGCCATTGCTATGGTGGCGAGTTTCTGCTCCTGAGAGTGAGTGGAGCATAGGGTGGGAAAGAATGAAGGGGCTGTCTCAAGATTGCAGTGGTAGCGAGTGATGCCGGCGTGGCGGAGCTTCGAGAGGCTCTCCCGTGACAGAAGGCCCATGGAGGCGCAGAGGTCGATGCCGCCCTCCGCAGCAAGATGCGATATGTGGGAGCATGCTTGGTCTACCTCTTCAGGGCTCAGAGCGCGTCCGCTGGTGACGAGTGAGAATCGGCCGATATGATGCCGGCGCGACTCACCGGCTGCGCGCTCACACACATCTGATGATATGAGGGGATAGACCTCGGCTCCGGTCTTGTAGTGGGCCGACTGGGCACACCATTTGCAATCTTCGGGGCATCTTCCGGAGCGGGCGTTGACAATTGAGCATGAGTCAAAACGCTTGTCGATAAAAGCCTCGGTGATGCGGGCCGCGGCCTCCCAAAGCTCCGGGAGGCGCTCGTCAGGGAGCTCGGCAAGCTGATATGCCTCCTCGGCGGTGATTTCGCCGCCTGCGAGGATGGTATCGGTAATGGCAGAAAGATTCATGTAAGTATCGGTAATGACAGAAAGATTAGTGGAAATCAGAAGCGAAGGGCCATTTCAAGGAGAAGACGCGAGCCTTCGGCGCGTGTCACCTGATGGTCGGAATGAAAGAATGCGTGCTCATAATTAGCCCGGATGTCGCAGTAGATGGTCTTGGTCATCTGCGAGGAGATAGTTGCGCCGACGGTGATGCGGTTGCGTGTCGGATTATCGGTGGCAATCCTGCGGGGCTCGCCGAATGGAGTGATGCGGGGAGCGGTGAGCGAGGCGTGGTTGTAGAGGCCGTCATAACGTCCCTGGACCGACATCTTGTTAAACACGCCGGCATGGATGGGGAAAGCGTAGTTGACCCAGGCCACCCATGAATGGGCATCGGAGTGGGCGCCGCGGGTATAATGTTCATACATATATTCGGCCTGAGCCTCCCAGCGACCGCGGTGATAGATGATGGCGCCGTCGATAAGATTGGCCCTGACGCTGTCGGGCACCAGGGATGCTACGCCTGCTTCGAAAGTCCAGTCGCTTAGGGCAAGTGTAGCTTTGCCGGCGGCAGCCACATTGTTTTGCCATACGTTATGATCGCCGATGGCGCGGGGGTTGAAGGCTCCGGCCTCGAGGGTCAGGGGAGTGGAGGGGAGCAGATACATCAGCTTAGCACCGACGGCTCGATAGTTGCACATCTGCTTGCCGAGGTAGGCGCGATTGGCAAAGATATAATTGTTTGGAGCGCGGAAGGTCTCTACCCCGAAAGGTATGCGGAACTGACCGGCCTGGATATCGAGACCCTTGGCCAGGCGCACCCGGCCCCAGGCGTCGAGTATCTTCATCTTTCCGGCATCGCAGAGGTCGGTCTGGATGAAATATTTGATGCTGTGATTGAGGTCGCCGCCGAGGCTCACGCGGGCGTTGCGCACCTGAAAGCGATATTCCACGGGGTCTTGAGTGGTCATCTCGAGGCGTGTCCTGACCACTCCGTGGATTTCCGGGCCTTTGACCTCCGAGGGTGTTTCAGCCTGAGAAGCGAATGATGCAAAGAGGGCTCCGAGAGCTATGATATACTTGTTGATGGCCATAATGTGATGATCGGATTGATTGATTTAGGCTGCAAAATTACTGCCTGCGTAAGTATTTAAGCCTTTATTTAAGATTGTTTTAACCTTGTGGGCAATATTGTGGCCCACCATTGCCGCTACCTTTGCATCAGTTAATCCACCTAATTTCATCGACATATGAATTTCAAGAGCATCAACCCCGGCGACCTCATCTTTGCAACCATCAGCTATCTTGGCCGAGTGGTGGCCAATCTGCGCCTGAGCGGTATCACCAGTCTCGACGATATCCTCCGCCACTACCGCGCCGAGGGGGGTAAGATGGTGCCCGGAATGGTGACTGTCAGCATCCGCAATTACACCGCCGGATGGACCGGAAGCCGCAGCATAGTCATGCGCCGGTGATTATCAGGGATTGAAGATATCGGGATTGAAAAACGAGGCTATATCGCGGGCATGCTCGAGCGCCCGCGACGCCGGCCCCGAGGGGTCGAGAGCCGCCGATGAGGCGTAGTCGGTCATCGCGGCGCCCCGGCGTCCCAGACGCCAGCGAGCTTTGCCCCGCATGAAGAGCAGGGCGGCATCAGAGGGGGCAGCTTCAAGAAGCCGCGAGGCTTCGGTTTCGGCCTCTTCGAGGCGGTCGGCATCAAGGAGAGCCTTGACGGTTTCGGAGGGGGTCATCGGTCAGAAAACTTTAGAGGTGTCTGGAGCGTTGCAAATATATAAATAAAATGATTAACACACGCCACGATATATCCTAATGCGACAGATTATTCTTCCTCTCCTTCTCTTAATCTTTGCTTGCGGAGCTTCTTCCTCAGCCCAGACGCCATATAATTTCAGCAATCTCGCGGGGAGCGCGAGGCCTTATCCCGAAGAAGTGGCCCCCGTAGCAGTGGCTGACACCCTCACCCCGGTGATGATTAACCATGTCGGTCGCCATGGAGCGCGTTTCCCAACCTCATCAACGTCGGCCGATGTCGTGGGCCGGATACTTATGGAGGCCTACGACCGGGGCACCCTCACTCCTGCCGGTGAGAGCCTGCTCGCCCTTGCTGACAGTGTCAAGGTATCGGCCTCAGGGCGCTGGGGCGAGCTCTCTCCCCTCGGCGCCGAGGAGGAGCGCGACCTTGCCGCGCGGATGTTTATGGCTTTCCCGTCGCTCTTCGGGCCCAAAGCACGGGTGACGGCCCTCGCCTCGCCCAAGCCCCGCTGTATCACCAGCATGAACAGTTTTATCCACCAGCTGACGCTACTCAACCATGGGGGCCTGGTCATCACCACTCAGAGCGGCACGGCCGGTGCCGACAGCCTCCTGCGCTTCTTTGACTCCAACAAGGCTTACCGATGCCTCATCATAGGCGATACCCTTCAGGATCTGGCCCATGGTTTTGAGCGTGAACTGCTTCCCGACAGCATGGCCTCAGCTATCCTCGGGCGCCTCACCGGGTATATTCCTGCGGGAGGGGAGAAGGAGCACATCAATCTGGCCAATGCCGTCTATGCTCTCATCGCAGGCAGCGGAGCCATGGGGATCGATGTCGATCCGGGCCAATGGCTCAGTATTGACGAATATGCGCGCCTCTGGGCCTACAAGAACTATTCTCAATATCTCCGCTACTCAGCGTCGCCTGTATCTGACGTTCCCGCCACGATGGCTGCACCGTTGCTGCGCGACCTCATATCTTCGACCGACCGCTTTATTGCCGACTCTACCGCCGTTGCCCCCGTCAATCTCCGCTTCGGCCACGCCGAGACCCTTATGCCTCTGCTTTCGCTCATGGCTGTCCCGGGCGCATATTTCCCTGAGGCAGACGCGCGGCAGGCCACGGAGGAGTGGCACAACTTCCACCTCGTCCCGATGGCCGCTAACCTCAGGATAATCCTTTTCAGCTCACCGAGCGGCACATATTATGCCCGCGTGGACCTCAATGAGCAGCCGGTAAGTATTCTTCCCGACGATAACCGCGTCTATATCCCCTGGCCCGAGCTGAGAGCCTACCTCTCATCCCGCCTGCCTCATTGACATTGGCGCTTCCGTCACTAATAGCGGACAGAAAGTGCTCAGGATGCAAAGTGGGGAGACAATGAAAAGTTACCGTTGGTCTACTGACGGAAACAAGGAGGCGGCTAACCGCTTTTTTTCATCGAGCGTGAGGTTAAAGATATCTTGCTTCATAAGGTCAGAATAGGCCTCCATATTTGGGCGTATGAATTGTCTATGACGCTTTCCGTCAATCATTGCCGTTACCTCATAATGCCCCTTGGCATTGACTGAGACGGTAAAATTTTCTATCGTCCTGCCAAAACGGTCGCAAAAAGATAAATCCGCATCATTATCTTTTTCGCGATAGCCGAAGGAAATCAAATTATCGGTAAGAGCCTTATTGATGACGCTGCGCCAAGGTTGGGTGGCGCCGGATTCTGTCGCATAGCGATTGAAATCCAGCATGGCCCGGGCAATCTGGTCTATCATCGCATTGGCATTCTTGATATCGTTTCGCTTTGCGAAATCGAGTAGGTCGGTTTTAGTGATTTCGCGCGTTTTGCCTCCGATGCTCATTCTTCGCTCGATATTGGGGCCGGTGGCGAGCATATTGAAGATGAATGTAATATCATAAGCGGGAGCCAATCGCCATCGGCCCTTTTCTTCGAGAAGAAATGCGAAGTTTTTGTTATGGTCGTCAGTGTTGTTGGTCATAACATTAAAAGCCATTCGGCAGAAGAGTTGCTCAATCTCCGACTCTGTAATCGAGAGCTTGCGACATGTAGCAACGAGGTCTTCATATGAGCGAGCTTCAGGATTAATTGCAGCTAAGGTCTGGACGTGTATTTTCTTGCCATTGCTACGATCATACCGTTTTGTCAGGAAATGATTGATACCGTAAACAGGCAGCAGTCGACAGGTTTCCATCGTTACACCGGCAGCTACAGCCATATTGAAATATGCCGTCTCAATTTCAGCTATCGGCATCGTCCTGTCCCCGAATTTAAGGATGTAATAGTCAAAGTTGTCGAAGCAGTCGGTCTGTCCCGAGCGTATTTCGCCCGTTGACTCGTTAATGGCAATGATAGCCTTCATCTGCCTCCCGCCGGCTGAAGTCCCCACAGCGAGAAGCGACTGCAACGTCAGCTCATCATTGATGTTCAGAGTAATATTGTCTCTACCCTCAAGGATATCAAGCGACTTTTCATAGAGCGATTTTATGTCGATGTTGTGAGCGCCGGTAAGATCAGAGGCACAAGGCTCATATTCAAGCGCCCCCATCCCTCGTGAGCCGATAAACATCAGCTTATAAAGCGGAGTGACTTTATTGCGGGGTATATTATTATCGTTGACCCACTTATCAAAAAGAGTGTTGCCCCATAGGTCGGGGAGCGAGTCGGCAATAAAAGGGGGCAGACCTTGATAAAGCGGTCGATCATCGCCATAAATAGGCAGCATAATGTTACGGCTTCTTGCCGGCGACAATAGCGGCGCAAAATCAGGGATGTCGTTGAGCTCAGGATTATACATAAAGTAACTCCGTCGGATAGCAGAGTCCCAAACGAGACGTCCGATTTCTTGTCCCCACAACTTGACTTTCAGATAGTTCATAGCAGATTACTTTTTGGTTGAGTGTCTTACGCGCTGAATCTTTCGGTCCCTTTCGTCATACAAATATGGCGACTCCGGCAACAGAGGCAAGAGAGTATCCCAGTTCTCACTCATCCCGATTGCTCGCAGTAGCCGCAGTATGGTGCTCAATGAAATATCGGTCATATTGCCCGACTCAAATTTGTACAGAGTGGTCATGCCGATGGAAGCGGCATGGGCGACCTCTTTACGGGTCATCCGTAGCCGCAGCCTGTAATCCCGAAACCTCGTTCCGAGTTCTCGGATTATATCGGGAGTAGCAAGAGACTTGTTTGAAAGAGTCATCATCATGATAGTTATCTTATAATATGTCTCATAACATTCGCTATTATGATACTTACAAAGGTAAGCAAATCGCCTCAATTGACCAAAAAAATATTACTGATCAGGGTTACTGAATAAATTTGAGGCAATTTGCTGAATAAATTTGAGACTTTGGGCCACTGGTATGTCAAGATGACAAGATGGGAAGGGGGCTATGAGGGTCGGAGGATGGGGCGGAGGAGGAGGGCGAGGGAGAAGCCTCGGGCGGCGAGATAGCAGACAAAGGCAAGCCAGAGGCCATGGTTGCCCATCAAGGGGAATGCGAGAAGGTAGACGGCGAAGAAGATGAGCGCCCCAGAGAGGGCCGAGAGGAGCATCCGACGGGTGGCAGTGATGCCTATCGCGACGGCATCAAGCGAGAAAGCGGTAAATCCTATGAGGGGGACGCTTACTGCCCATAGGAAGAAGTCGCCCGAGGCGGCGGCGATGCGTCCGTCGTTGGTCATCACGCTCAGAAACCATTCGCCCCCAAAGAAATAGAGGGCTGTGAAGAGCAGTGCCACTGCTCCGCCGCAGCCGAGGATGATCAGAGTGATGCGGCGCAATGACGAGCGGTCGCCGGCGCCGTAATAGAGACCGCTGAGACTCTCGCCCGCAAAGGCAAATCCATCCATGAAATAGCTGAAGGAGAGGAACAGCTGCATCAGAAGGGCGTTGACGGCGAGCATCACATCGCCCTGACGCGCCCCGGCCCTGGTAAACCAGATGGTGACCGCCACCATGCACAGAGTCCTCAGGAAGATGTCGCTGTTGATCGAGAAGAAACGCCTGAGAGCTGCCGGTTGCATTATCTCGCCGAGCCGCGGCAGGCGGGGATGATAGAGCCGGAAGCAGAAGAAGAGGGAGAGTATGAAGCCCATCCATTGAGCTACGAGAGTGCCCGATGCCACGCCTTCGATTTTCAGTCCGAACCCGATCACGAGCAGGAGGCTCAGACCTATGTTGATAAGATTGACAGCCAGCGAAACCCACATGGGGGAGCGGGTGTCTTGCCGGCCGATAAACCATCCTGTGAGTGAGAAGGTCGCGAGCGATGCGGGTGCGCCCCATACGAGGATGGCGATGTAGCGGCGCGCGATAGGGATGGTTACCGGGTCGGGATCCATAAACGAGAGAAACGCCTCGCCGATGGCCCTGCCGCAGATGATGATTGCCGCTCCGGCGAGGAGGGCAAGGAGGAGGGAGCGGTAGAGGGCGAGAGCGATTGCATGGGAGTCGCCGGCGCCGGAGGCCTGGGCGGTGATGCCTCCGGTGCCCATCCTGAGGAAGGCAAAGAGCCAGTAGAGCATCGTGAATACCGAGCTGCCTACGGCAATGGCGGCGATATAGAGAGCTCCGTTGCCGTCAGGGCCGTCGGTGATATGGCCGGTGATGGCAAGGTCCACCAGGCCTAAGAGAGGGGTGGTGATATTGGTGATGATAGACGGAACGGCCAGCGCCACCACCTTTCGGAGGTCGGCGCCGGCCGCTTGTGAGAGTCTCAGGAGGGTCATTTATTTGGCGCGGGCCTTCATTGAGGCGACTGCGAGATAGATGATGATGACAAGATACATCACCACGCCGAGTGCCTGATTGAGCCCTGTTGACATCGATGAGGTGTATTCAAAGCCGAAGAAGCGTGTCAGGGCGGCGAATACGCCGAAGAGGGCGCCGCCGGCGATGAGGCCGGAGGAGATGAGAGTGCCGCGGTCGCGGCGGGCATCGTTGACGGCCTTATCTTTGCTGCGGGTGGAGACAAACCAGGCGATAGCGCCGCCGACGAGCAGGGGAGCATTGAGCTCCATGGGGATAAACATGCCGAGGCAGAAGGCCAGGGCGGGCACTCCGAGCCAGTTGAGGAGCAGGGCGAGGACGGCGCCGGTGGCATAGAGGGTCCAGGGTGTCTGGCCGCCCATCATGATAGGCTCTATGACCTTGGCCATGGCATTGGCCTGAGGAGCCACAAGGGCATTGGGGCCGGAGAAACCATAGACATCGTTGAGGAGCATGATCACACCGCCGACGGTAAGAGCCGACACGAGGGTGCCGAGGAATTTCCAGCGCTCTTGAGTGCGGGGCGTGGAGCCGAGCCAGTAGCCTATCTTGAGGTCGGTCACAAAGCCGCCGGCCATGGAGAGGGCCGTACAGACCACGCCGCCGATTATCATCGAGGCTACGATGCCGGAGGTGCCCGAGATGCCAACGCCGACAAAGATGGCGGAGGCAACGATGAGGGTCATCAGAGTCATGCCGCTCACAGGGTTGGTGCCTACGATGGCTATAGCATTTGCGGCAACGGTGGTGAAGAGGAACGCAATGACGGTGACCACCACCCAGGCCACGAGGGCCTGCCACACGTTGTGGAGCACTCCGAGCCAGAAGAAGGCAAAGACGGCGATGAGGGCGATGACGATAAAGAAGACGATATGCTTCATCGAGATGTCCCACTGCCAGCGGACAGGCTTGGCATTGCCGGCAGCTCCGCCCTTAAACTCACGGACGGCCAGGCCGGCGGCCTGCATGATGATGCCCCAGCTCTTGATGATGCCGATGATGCCGGCCATGGCGATGCCGCCGATGCCGATGAGGCGGGCGTAGTCGCGGAAGAGATTCTCAGGGGAGAGGGAGGCTATCTCGGGAGCGCCGTAGGTGCCCATCAGCGGCAGGAGCACCCACCAGACGAAGGCTGAGCCGGCAAAGATAATGAAGGCATATTTGAGGCCTACGATATAACCCAGGCCGAGGAGGGCGGCGCCGGTGTTGCAGCTGAAGACCACCTTGGTCTTCTCTGCGATGGTGGCGCCCCAGCCGGTCAGTGCGGTGGAGATGCTCTCGGCCCACCATCCGAAGGTGGCCACGATATAGTCGTAGACACCGCCGATGAGCGAGGCTATGACGAGGGTCTTGGCCTGGGAACTGTCGGAGCTGTTTTGCCCCGAGGCGAGCACCTGAGTGGTGGCTGTGGCTTCAGGGAAGGGATATTTGCCGTGCATATCCTTCACGAAATATTTCCGGAAGGGGATGAAGAATAGGATGCCGAGAATGCCGCCGAAGAGCGAGGAGAGGAATATCTCCAAGAAATTGACGGTAATCTCGGGATATGTGGCCTGG
>CAZAUV010000044.1:0-16471 GCA_964488335.1 uncultured Bacteroides sp. | reverse complement strand
TCTGTTGATTCAATCTAATCCACATTTGAAGCTCTTTCAACACATAAGTTGGAATCTTAAAATAGAGCTCATCCGGATCTTCAGATAGAATATTCTGATCATTCACAGACAAAGAAAATGTTATTCCTCCGGCCTCTGCTTTTACTTGAGGTATTCTATCCGAATTTTCACTGCTAATCCATATAGATGCATCTATGCCGGTATTTGAAGGGGTTAACTTATCGATGAAAAAGCTATAATCCGGCATTTCTTCTTCATGAGCAAGAAATAATTTATTATAGTTGATGTCTCCCAAAACTTTGCGGAGGTCTTCAGCAGATAGAAAAGTATCCGCTTTTCCTGCTAAAGTATTCCAGCGACTGGTTACTGCGGCTATTTTGTTGTCTGGAGTTACTTCAACAGCGATCAGGGAATATCCAAACTTATCATACGGAAAGTTCTGACCCGGCACACAGGGAATATCCCACCAGCCTTCATTGTCACATAAATAAAACCTGTTGCCTTTGGCTTTATGTTCTTTGAATGAATCCTCGGAAATTACCATACTCCATGAAACGGCGTCGGAATATGAACGAGCTTCCTCAAAGTTTTTGATCTCACGAACAGAATAGTCAAATACCGGGCCGTCTTCTTCAGCCTTAGAGAGGGGAGACATGCCGATTAACCCACATACCGTATCCGGATCCGCTTCGTTGAATTCATTGTCAAAGAAGTCATAGCCCGGTGTCCGGTCGAGTATATTGAGTATTTGCCTTACCCTGCTTACATCGTCAGGATTGTTTATGTCAATCAATCCTTTCATGTTCCATAAAAAGATGCCGATAGCAAATTTGGCAAGACGGGAGTCAAGCTCAGGGAAGAGTTTGACATAAAGGTCCACTTCACTTCCGGCATCGAACTCGTCGAGCCACCATTGCATATGCCGGCGGTATTTTTCTTGCATATCCTTATCGTGTGGCCTTTACCTCACCTCGTTTACCACAGATATAGATGTTGGACCCGTGCTTGATAGTTACAGTGTCTGACGTGTAACCGATCAATGTCCCTACTCTATGCCAGAGGTAGCCCCCGTTGGGGCCATATACATACACGGTAGAACCCTTTTGTTCAGCAAATCCTATCATAGCTTGGTGCACTATATTGTGTCGTGCGCAACTTTTAATTATGATTTGAATATAAGCGGAGGTTGTTACGCAGCCTTAGATGGTATATTGATTACGATAAGATGTTTTCCTAATCGCTTCGACTCTTTTATGGAATGAAAAGTCCCTTTTGAATCAGGTGAAGGGAAAGCGACTACAATGGAAGCCTCTTTCACAATCAGTGTATTACGACGGTGGGGCGCATATCTACCGAATTTGGCATAATCGGGCAGATATTCCATAAGAGGTATATGATGACGAGCTGCGAATTGTTTCGCGTAAGAGTCAATGCCCTTAGCGCCTCCCGATATTACAAGGGAAATATCGGACGCTTTAATTTTAGAGAGTAAGTAATTCTCCCAAGTTTGGAAACTAACACCCGGATTGCGAGTGCCAACGATTGCTATTTTCATATTCATTATTTTTGTTGGTACTCTTTATTAGTACGATTGAGAAATTTCGCAAAGTGTTATCAAGTGTTAATTTATCGGCCGATCTAATTATATCCCTAATAACTCTACACGTTATTCCACTGAAATATTGAATATTACATGTTAATACTATTTAACACTTTGATAAAGGAAGACTAACAGCTCCGGCAGAGGGGGATGGGAGCCGGATATCTAACCCGGCAGGGGCAGGCTTGGGGAGGGGGATTTGTGACAAGAGGTCTTCAGCGGATGCTGAAGACCTCTTGATGTCGGGGTGAGAAGATTCGAACTTCCGACCACACGCCCCCCAGACGCGTACTCTAACCTGGCTGAGCTACACCCCGATTGGGCTTGAAAAGCGATGCAAAGGTAGAGGGTTTTGGCGGACTGTGCAAATTTTTCGACGATTTTTTTCAAAAAAAGTGCATTTTTTGCCTCAAAAGGGTGCCAAAAGCCCTTTTCAGCCCTCTCTTTTGCCTTTATCTGTCGGCCTCCGGAGAAAAATATGGTGCTTCTCAAAAGCATATTATCGGTGTTTTTTCACTACTTTTGCAATGCGGCCACCGAGGGCTGCGCCCACTATCAGCTTTCATTATGAGATATTTTATAGCGCCAATGCAGGGATATACCGATGCCCCGTGGCGACATTTCTTCCGCGAGGTCTACCCTGAGACCGAGGCTTCGTCAATCACCCCTTTTATCCGGTTGGAGAAGGGGGTGGCGCGCGACCGCGATCTACGCGATGCCGCTTCGCCCCTCAACGAGGGGTCATCGCCGGAGGCGCAGGTGATTTTCCGCGACGGGGCGGAGCTCTCGGCTCTGCTCGACTCGGTGGTGGCGCTCGGTCTGGGCCGCGTGAGCCTCAATCTGGGCTGCCCTTTCCCGCTGCAGACGGGCCGGGGGCGCGGAGCGGCCCTCATCATCCGTCCCGAGGCGCTGGCCGAGGCCGTAGAGGTGGCCGGGAGCCATCCGGAGCTGACTTATTCGGTGAAGATGCGCCTTGGGATTGACGGATCATACCAGTGGAGAGCCATCCTCCCCATGCTTGAAGCTCTCGCGCCCGCCTATATCGCGCTTCATCCGCGGACCGCCCGCCAGCAATATCGCGGCGAGGCCGACCTGGAAGCGTTTGCCGACTTCCTGGCCGAAGCTCCTGCTCCGGTGGTCTACAACGGCGACCTGCTCCGGCCCGGGGATATTGATGCGGTGGCCTCCAGCTTCCCGTCGGTGGCGGGGGTGATGGCAGGGCGGGGGCTCATGGCGCGCCCGTCGCTTTTTGCGGAGCATGCCGGGGGGCGTGAATGGACCATCGGTGAGCGCCTTGAACGGATGCGGGAGTTTCACGCCCGGCTGCTCGACCACAGGCGGGGAGTCCTCTGCGGCGATGCCCAGCTGCTGGCCAAGATGAAGCCTTTCTGGGAATATTCCGAGCCGGAGATAGGCCATAAGGCACTGAAAGCCATAAACAAAGCCTCCACCGTGGAGCGCTACGAAGCGGCGGTGGAGGCTGCTGTGAGGGGCCGTCAGTGAGCCATCAATTATCAAGGAAATAGGTCAGGGAGGTGACCACGCGGACGGTCTTGATATAGGGGGTGTATTGGTCGCGGTTTTCGATCGTGAACTGACCCTGACGGGCATTTTTGATCTTGCCGATCTCGGAGCCGGAGTCGTCGGCAAACTTCTTAGCGGCCTCGCGGGCGTTGCGGGTGGCCTCAGCTATCATCTCAGGCTTGATGCTGTTGAGGTCGGTAAACTCATAGTTGACGGAGTTGGAATATTCCTGGGCCTGGACAGGGATGCCCATGCTCAGGAGGTCGCCCTGACGGAGGATAAGGCCGCGGACCTTGTCGACCTGATCGGAGCTTACAGTGATGATCGACGTTATGGCATATCGGGCCGTGATGCCGGGCTTGTAGTTATAATTGTCGATATTATCCTCCATCTTTGGGGCCGACACCGAGATCTCTCCGGTCGACAGGCCATTGTCGGTCAGGAATTTGACAATGGTCTCGTTGGTCGTGTTGATGTTTCGGTAGACGGCGGGGAGGTCGTTGCCGGTGAGCTTGTAGACGATGGGCCACGTAACATGGTTGGCGGCCACCTCGCGCTCGGCGAGGCCGCGGACGTCGACCGTCCGGGAGTTTTCGGTAAACGATCTGAGGCCGCTGCGGATAGCCAGGCCGAGGCCCACGATGGCGATGGCCACCAGGAGGGCGGAGATAATGGATTTCATATCTGAAAGGATAAAGAAGAATGAAATGATAGGGAAATAACGCACCGTCGCCGGCATTATTGCTCCATAAAGACATTTTTCAGCACCTTCTTCCGCCATAAAGGCTGATGAAACGAAAAAATGATTAACTTTGTGGCCCGGCCCGATAAACAAGCCGAAGCATCACATCTCCGACATCACCATGAAACAATCCCACAAGATAACATCTCTCTCTCTGGCTCTCGCCGCCGCCGGAGCTGCCGCCGTAACCGTCAACGCTCAGGAGCGCCCCAATGTAGTGGTAATCCTCGCCGACGACCTTGGCTATGGCGATATGGAGCCTTATGGCGCCACCCGTGTAGCCACGCCCGCCGTCAACACCCTGGCAGCCCAAGGCACCACATTTACCAATGTCCATGCCGTGGCATCCACCTCCACCCCCTCGCGCTATTCCCTTCTCACGGGCGAATATGCGTGGCGGCGTCCCGACACCGGTGTGGCCGCAGGCAACGCCGGAATGATTATCCGCCCGGAGCAATACACTATGGCCGATATGTTTCGCAATGCCGGATATGCCACAGCGGCCTTCGGCAAGTGGCACCTCGGCCTGGGCGACAAGGGAGGCGAGCAGGACTGGAACGCCCCTCTGCCCGCATCGCTTGCCGATATAGGCTTTGACCACCACTATATTATGGCCGCCACGGCCGACCGCGTGCCGTGTGTGTTTATCGAAGATGGCATGGTGGCCAACTACGACCCCTCAGCTCCCATCGAAGTGAGCTACAAGACCCCCTTCCCCGGAGAGCCTACAGGCCGCAACAATCCTGAGCTGCTGACAAATCTCCGTCATTCCCATGGCCACGATATGTCTATCGTCAACGGCATAGGGCGCATAGGCTATATGAAGGGGGGTGGCAAGGCTCTCTGGAAAGATGAGAATATCGCCGACTCCATCACCGACCACGCCGTAAACTACATCCTTGAGAATGCCGGCTCGGGCAAGCCCCTCTTTGTCTATTTCTGCACTAACGATGTCCATGTCCCCCGCTGGCCCCACGAGCGCTTCCGCGGCAAGAACCCCATGGGTCTTCGCGGCGATGCCATAGCCCAGTTTGACTGGAGCGTAGGTCGCATCCTCGAGGCCCTCGACAGCGCCGGCATCGCCGACAACACCCTTATCATCCTGACGAGCGACAACGGCCCTGTGCTCGACGACGGCTATGCCGACCAGGCAGCCGAGCTCGTTGGCTCCCACAGGCCGACAGGTCCCTTCCGCGGCAATAAATACAGCGCCCTCGAGGGTGGCACGATGGTGCCCGCCATCGTCCGCTGGCCCGGCCATGTCCCTGCCGGTCAGGAGAGCGATGTAATGATGTCTCATATCGACTGGATGGCCTCTCTGGCCGACATCATCGGTGCTCGCCTCCCCAAGGGAGCGGCCCCCGACAGCCGCCCTTATGCCGGCAATCTCCTCGGCACCGACACCGTATCGGCTCCCTGGATTGTGGAGCAGAGCGATGTGCTCTCCGTCCGCACTCCCCAATGGAAATATATCGAGGCGAGCGACTTCGGGCCCAAGATCACCTGGGGCCCCGACGTGGAGACCGGCTATGCCCCCGTCCCTCAGCTCTTTGACATGACCGGCGCCCGCGATGAGACCCAAAACCTGGCTATGGAACACCCCGAAGTGGTCTTCGAGCTTCAAAACATCCTCCGTCGTGCCCGCGCCCGCGGCCGCTCGGCCAAGTAAGCGCCCTGACAGATGGCCGGCAGCCTCCCATCAGAGGGCGACAAGCTGAAACAGCAGACAGCCCGCGGCCTCCTATGGGGGGCCCTCGGCAGCGGTGGTCTTCAGATACTCAACCTCTTCTTCGGAGTCTTCCTCTCCCGCCTCCTCTCTCCGGCCGACTATGGCATCGTAGGCTCTCTGACCATCTTCTCGGCCCTTGCCGGCATCCTCACCGAGAGCGGCTTCATCCTGGCGATAGCCAACCGCCGGGAGGCCACCGACGACGACTATAACGCCGTCTTCTGGTTTAACATCGTCGTGGGCTCCACCCTCTATGCCCTCCTTTTCTTCCTCGCTCCGGCCATAGGAGCCTTCTTCCGGCAGCCCGAGATGGTCGCCCTGGCGCGTCTGCTCTTCCTGAGCTTCCTCGTCGGAGGCTTCGCCGCCGCCCCTACGGCCTATTTCTTCCGCAACCTCATGGTCAAGGAGCGGACACACATCCAGCTCCTGGCCATCATCATCTCCGGGACGGCGGGCGTATGCTGTGCCTTCAACGGTCTGGGCTACTGGAGCCTGGCCATCCAGACCGTGCTCTATTCGGGCCTCAACTCGCTGATGATATGGATCCGCTGCCCCTGGCGCCCGCGCTTCTCATTCAGGATGAGCGCCCTCCGGGCCATGCTCCCTTTCAGCCTCCGCCAGCTCCTGACCTCAGTCTTCGTCCAGGTCAACAACAATATCTTCTCGGTCCTCTTAGGCCGCTTCTACGGCATGCGCGTCA
The DNA here is from genome assembly GCA_964488335.1 of uncultured Bacteroides sp. GTDB lineage: Bacteria > Bacteroidota > Bacteroidia > Bacteroidales > Muribaculaceae > Paramuribaculum. The sequence continues at coordinate 10,176 of CAZAUV010000044.1, read as the reverse complement.
CCGGCTTCTACACCCAGGGCAGCAAGTGGACCACCATGGGCTATTCCACCGTCTCCGGCATGCTTAATTCAGTGGCCATGCCCGTCTTCGGTCAGGTGACGGCCGACCATGAGCGGCTGCGCCGCATCTTCCTCAAGATGGAGGGCTTCACCTGCTTCATCTCCTTCCCGGCCCTCCTTGGGCTCGGTCTCGTGGCTCCCGAAGTGATCACCATCGCCGTGACGGCCAAATGGCTCCCGGCCGTGGCCGTGATGCAAATTCTCTGCGTCTGGGGCGCCTTCATGCCTCTCTCCACCCTCTATGGAGGGCTCATCAACAGCCTCTCGCGTGCAGGCATCTATATGTGGACCACCATTATCCTCGGGGCCCTCCAGATAGCTATGGTATGCATCACCTATCCCTTGGGGCTCAACACCATGCTCGCCGTCTACTCCGCCATCAACATCCTCTGGCTCGCCGTCTGGCAATCCCACGCCCGCCGGCTCATAGGCCTTAAGACGCGGCGCGTCGTAGCCGCCGCCCTCCCTTACCTCATCGTAGCCCTTATAGCCATCGGCCTGGGCGCCCTTGCCGCTTCGTTTCTACCCCCGGCGAGCGGGGTAGGGGGGATATGGCTCTCCCTGAGCGTCAAGATAGCCGTGGCGGTAGCGGTCTATGTAGGGGTGATGTGGCGCATCGACCCTACCATCTTCCGCGAGACCCTCACCTACCTCCGCCGCCGCTGATTCCTCCGGGGCCCCGGCCAGCCACAGCTAAAACTTGGTTATGTGCATGAGATTGATCTGACACTCTCCGGCCTTAACCCTATACTTACTTTTTTAAGTGAAAAAGCCGCGGAGGGGAGTCGGCTCCGGGACTGTATCATGCGGCTTCCGGGTCAGAGTCACCGGCTTTTGAAAAAAAAGGGAGAAGGGGAGAGGGGTGTTTCAGTTTTTTGACGTAATTTTGCAGTAATATGGCCCCTATGGGCCGTTCACTCCATTCTAATCACTGACCTAAGACGATGACAGTAAGACTGTTGGTCCATGCGGCGATGCTGCTTGCGCTCTCGGCTGCGCCCCTCAGGGCCCAATCTCCCGACTCTATTGCTATCCCCGACTTCCAGGAGGAGCTGCTCTTTGACCAGAGTATGCTCGACGAGGAAGAGGGCAATGTGCAGAGCATAGGGGCCCTCGTGGGCGCCGGCGACAATATCTATTATTCAGCCGCTTCTTATGACTTCTCGGCGATGCGCTTCCGCATCAGGGGCTACGACTCGCAGTATACCGACGTGTATATCAACGGTATGCTGATGAACGACCTCGCCCGCGGCCGCTTCAACTATTCGTCGATGGGAGGCCTCAACCGGGCTTTCCGCAACCGCACCAACACTATCGGCCTCGACGGGGCGACCTACGGCTTCGGCGACGTGGGCGGCTCGGCCAACATATCCACTCTCGTCTCGGGCTACGCTCCCGGCTTCAACGGCTCTGTGGCTTACACCAACGCCAATTATATGCTCCGGGCCATGGCCATGTATTCCACCGGCATCAATGAAAAGGGCTGGGGCCTGACCGTAGGCGGCATAGGCCGATGGGCCGACGAGGGCATCATCCCCGGGACGTTCTATAACTCGGCCGGCCTCTTCATAGCCCTCGAGAAGGAGCTCTCGGCCACTCATCTCCTCAACCTGACGGCCTGGGGCGCCCCGACACAGCGCGCCACAGCCTCAGCCACCTATCAGGAGGCTTATGACCTGGCCGACAACAACCTCTACAACCCTAACTGGGGCTGGCAGCAGGGCAAGAAGCGCAGCTCGAAGATAGTGGAGACATTTGACCCTACGGTGATGCTCAACTGGATCTACAAGAGCCTCGACGGCAACACCACGGTCAACACCGCCGCTATGATACGCTGGGTCAACTACTCCACCTCGGCCCTCAACTGGTATAACGCCGCCGACCCGCGCCCGGATTATTACCGCTACCTGCCGTCGTATTTCTCCGACGATCCCGAAGCCTATGAGCTCTATACCCGACTGTGGAAGACCTCGGAGAGCTTCCGTCAGATAGACTGGGACGCCCTCTATCAGGCCAATTACCTCAACACCGCCGCCTCGCAGGGCCTCCCCGAGAGCGAGCGCCGCGGCTCGACCTATATCCTTGAAAACCGCCATTCCAATCAGTTTGACGCATCGGTCTCGACCCTCATCAATCATCGCCTCAATCAGTCGATGACCCTCCAGGGGGGCGCCTCGGTCAATTATGCCGATGCCCACTATTACAAGACCATCCGCGACCTCCTCGGCGGCTCCTTCTGGCTCGATATCGACCAATTCTCCGAGCGCGATTACCCCGATAATCCCTCCCTGCCGCAAAACAACCTCAATGACCCCAACCGGCGCGTGACCGACGGCGACACCTTTGGCTACGATTACAATATCCACACCATCCAGGCCCGCGCATGGCTCCAGAATATGATATCCCTCCCCCACTGGGACATCAACTATGGCCTTGAGATGAGCTACACACAGTTTCAGCGCGACGGCCATATGCGCAATGGCCGCGCCCCGCTCAATTCCTATGGCCGAGGCCTGACCCACCGCTTTGACAACGCCGGCATCAAGGCCGGAGCCACCTATAAGCTCGACGGCCGCAATTATTTCCAGGCCCACGCCGCCTATGAGAGCCGCGCCCCGCTGTCGGAATATGCCTATATCTCGCCACGCATCAAAGACGATGTGATTACCGGCCTGACAAGCGAGCGTATCCTCTCGGCCGACCTCTCCTATGTATGGCTCTACCGCCGCTTCCGGGGCTCCGTGACCGGCTTCTACACCGCCATGCGCGACCAGACGGAGCGCACGTCGTTTTACGACGACCAATACTCGACGTTTATGAACTATGTGCTCCGCGGAGTCAACACCTGCTACAAAGGGATAGAGCTCGGCGCAGCTTATAAGATAACCCCCTCGGTGACAGCCTCAGTGGCCGCCACCATAGCATCTTACCGCTACAAAAACCGCCCGACGGGCGTAAGGTCATATGAAAACGGCATGATGCCCGACACCGCCACCGTGGTCTATCTCAAAAACTACCATATCGGCGGCACACCCCAGACGGCTGTCAACGTAGGTCTGGACTGGGCTGCTCCCCACTCATGGTTTTTCGGCATCAACGCTTCATATATGGGTAATGCCTATGTCAACCTCACCCCGGTGCGCCACGAGGCCCTCAGCAACCTCTGGACCCTCTACCCCGACGAGGACGCCCTCGCCGCCAAAATCGACGAAATCACCGGCCAGGAGAAACTCAACGACGCCTTTACCCTCAACGCTTCCGTAGGCAAGATCATCAACATCAACCGCCGGGTGTCGCTCAATGTCAATCTCAATGTCGACAATATCCTCAACAAGCGCAACATTATGACCTACGGATACCAGCAGGGCCGCTTTGACTACACCGGCTACGACGCCTCAAAGTATCCCAACAAATATTCTTATGCTCAGGGCATCAAGGTGTTTCTCAACGTAGGTGTCCGTTTCTAATCCCCTCAATTCCTTCTCTGCATAATCATGAAGATAAGACATATAGCGGCAGCGATGCTGACCTCCCTGATAGCCCTCGCCGCTCTGACGGCCTGCGACGGTGAGCTTGACCGTCCGCCTCTCGACATCCCCCGGTCAGACATAGAGCCGACGATGACCATCCTCGACCTTAAGAACCGCTACTGGCAGAGCGACCGCAACTTTGCCGTGGAGATCACCTCGCCCATCCCCGGGGGGCGGGTCATCATAGGCGGCCGGGTCATAGCCTCCGACTCTACCGGCAATATCTACAAGACGGTCTATCTCCAGGACGCCACCTCGGCAGTGGCTATCGCCGTGGACACCACCAAGCTCTATCTCCGCTACAAGGAGGGGGAGCAGATGACCCTCGACATCACAGGCCTGTATGCCGGAAAGTACAACGGCCTCTTCCAGATAGGCGAGCGCGAAGTCTATGGCACCGGCTATGAGACCGCCCAGATGAGCGGCGCCGACTTCTATCGCCGCTCGGCCCTCAACGGCCTGCCCCGGCCTCAGGAGCTCGATACCATAGTCACATCCCTGCGCCGCATCAAGGAATGGGGCCGCAGCCAAGACTCGATAGCCCGCTACTTGGGTCAGCTCATCCGCCTCGACGGAGTGGCCTTCGAGGGGGGTGGCTCCCTGACATGGAGCGACTTCGGCGCATCGTCAAACCGCTCGCTCATCGACGGCCTCGGCAACTCCATCACCGTCCGCAACAGCGCCTATGCCACCTTCTCGCAGATGACCATGCCGGCGGGCACCGGCTCTGTAGTGGCCATCCTCAGCTATTACGGCACCGACTGGCAGCTGCTGATGCGCTCCCAGACAGATGCCTTCGGCTTCTCGGGCGATCCCGCCGACATCCCCGGCGCCAAGCCCGTCAGATATCAGCTCTCTTCACAGATGCCTGCCCCCGGCACCCGTTTCATCATGGTGGCCGACGGCTCGAAGGTGGTGATACCTATCGCCGCGTCTTACTCTTACGGCTATCTCTACGTTGACGACCCCGTGGCTGTCGACGGCAACATCATCACGGCCCGCGAGACCTCAGAGATGACCTTCGGCGCCGGCGAGACCGATGCATCGCTCACCATCACCGACTCCTATGGCCGCTTCATCGCCATGGACGATGTCGACAGCCATCGCTCCTTCCAGCTCTATGACGCCCCTCAGCCCGGCTGCTTCTGGGCCGTGAGCCCCGCCGCCTCGGGCTGGACCATCACCAACACCCTCCGCGGCATGACCATCCGCTGGGCCGAGCGTTACAGCAACTACGCTCCGTCGACCGATGCCTCCCAGCCCCTTCCCCTGATTTACGTCCGCGCCGATTAATCCCCTCCAGCCCAATTATCCAAGATGAAAAAGATATCCAGATATATCGCTGCCGCCCTGACGGTCATCGCCATGGCCGCCACCGCGAGCTCCTGTCAAGACGACATTGACAATCCGCCCTTTGAGGCACCGGTGGGAGCCCTGACCCCCAACACCACCATCGCCGAGCTCAAGGAGGCCTACTGGAACGATGCCGACAATTATATCGACACCGTCGCTCTCAACGGCGCCGGAGAGCACATCGTCATCTCGGGCCGGGTAATAAGCTCCGATGAAGCAGGCAATATCTACAAGAGCCTCGTGATCCAGGATGCCACAGGCGCCCTGGCCATGAGCATCAATGCCAACAGCCTCTTCAACCGCTACCGCATAGGCCAGGAGGTGGTGGTCGACGTAACCGATATGTATATCGGCAAATATTCGTCGCTCCAGCAGCTCGGCTTTCCCGACTATTCGTCGTCTTACGGCTGGCAGGCCACCTTCATGCCCTATGAGTTTTTTGAGGCCCACGCATCGCTCAACGGCCTTCCCGAGCCGGCGATGATCGACACTATAAGCGTCACCATCCCCGCCCTTTCATCCACGGCCGAGGGGCTCCGCATGATGCAGAGCCGCCTCATCCGCATCAATAACGTCCACTTCGAAGAGGGCGGACAGGCAGCCTTCTGCTCCGCCCATAAAATCAACACCAACCGGACCCTCCTCGACGAAAACGGCAACAGCATAATAGTCCGCACCTCGGGCTACGCCCGTTTCTGGAGCGAGCCCCTTCCCGCCGGCAACTTCGACATCGTAGGCATCCTCTCTTACAATGGCTCAGGCTCCTCAGCCTCATGGCAGCTGCTTCTGCGCTCCCTCGACGACATCCTAAACGAGGGCAATCCTACCCTCCCTGTCGGCACCGAGACCAACCCTTACACGGTAGATCAGGTGGTGGCTATGGAGGCCGCCGGCAACAGCGGCTTCGGCTGGGTCGAGGGCTATATCACGGGCGCGCTCCGCTCGGGTGTCGCCTCAGTCTCCTCTGCCGACGACATTGCCCGGGAAGCGCCCTTTGAGATGAACAATACCCTTGCCATAGGCCTCACCCCCGACTCCCGCTCACTGACCGAGACCCTCATCATCCGCCTCCCTCAGGGCTCAGCGTTCCGCACCGTGGGCAACCTCCGCGACAATCCCTCCAATCTCGGGCGCCGCATCATGGTCTACGGCAACTTTGCCCGCGATTTAGGCACTTTTGCCATCACCGGCAACAAGGGCACCGCGGCTGAATTTGCGATAGACGGGATCGACGCCCCCGGAGGCAGCATAGCCTCCGGCGACGGCACCGGGAGCAAGCCCTTCAGCCCCGCCCAGGTGCGCGGTCTCAACCCCTCGTCGACTTCCGCGGCCGTCAAGAGCGGCGTGTGGGTCAAGGGCTATGTCGTAGGCTGGGTCAATACCGACATCCTTACATATGCCGATGCCGAGAGCTGTGTCTTCTCAGTCCCCGCCACCAAAGCCACCAACCTCCTCCTGGCCGACAGCCCTGACGTGACCGACTACAACGAGTGTATCTCCGTCAATCTCCCCACCGGAACCATCCGCTCGGCCCTCAACCTCGCCGACAATCCTTCACTCTTAGGCCAGACGGTGGCCGTCAAAGGCGACGTGATGAAATATGTAGGCATCCCGGGTGTCAAAAACCTCACCGACTACATCAAAGGCAATCAAGGGGGCGACACTCCCGCACCCCCCGCCCCCTCGGAGGCTCTGACGGCCCTCTCGACCGATTTCTCAGGCATCACCGACATAGCCCAGCTCTCAGGCTGGACTCTGGCCACCGTCTCGGGCAACAAACCATGGTTTATCCAGAGCTACAACTCCAACACCTTCGCTGCCTGCACCGGCTATAACGGCAAGCCCGGCACCCGGGGCTTCGACTCCTGGCTCATCACCCCCGCCATCGATGCCGACAAGATGGCCGCCAAGACCATGAGCTTCACCACCTGCGTGGGTTATTCAGGCTCAGGAGTCCTCGAGGTATATGCCATGACCTCCACCGACCCCTCCACCGCCACCCTGACGCGTCTCAATGCCAATATACCCTCGCCCACAGGCTCCTGGAGCGAATTTATCCCCTCCGGCAGTATCGACCTGAGCGCCTTCTCCGGCACCATCTTCATAGGCTTCCGCTACACCGGCGCCGAAGCAGCCTCTTACACCACCTATCGCATCGACGACCTCAAAATCGGGGAGGGGAGCGCACCCGTAACGCCCCCCGACACCCCCTCCGATCCCGCCACCGGGGCCGGCTCTGAGGCAGAGCCCTATACCGTAGGGAGCGCCATAGAGGTATATAACCGGGGAGGAGCCACCGATGTGTGGGTCAGCGGCATTATCGTCGGCTCGGTCGATGGCCAGAATATCGAGAGCGGCGCCCACTTCTCCACCGATAAAGCCTCGGCCACAAATATCCTCCTGGCCCCTTCGGCCACGGAGACCGACCTGAGCAAATGTATTCCCGTCCAGCTCCCCTCGGGAGCAGTGCGCTCGGCCCTCAATCTCGCCGCCAATCCCGCCAACTTGGGCAAGCGGGTGAGCCTCAAAGGCAACATCGAGAAATATTTCGGTGTGGCCGGCCTTAAATCAACTTCAGCCTACAAATTCTGACCCCGGGATGACTCTCGACGCTCTCTCGCTGGTCAATTTCAAGAACATCCCCGAGGCGGCTCTTGAATTTTCGCCCAAGGCCAATTGCTTCCTGGGCGACAACGGCATGGGCAAGAGCAATCTCCTCGACGCCATCTACACCCTGAGCTTCACCCGCAGCTTCACCGGGGCACCGGAGAGCCTCCTCATCCGTCGGGGCGAAGACTTCTTCACAGTCAGGGGCGAATATACGCGCCACGGCGCTCCGGAGATAATCACCCTCGGGATGAAGCGCGGGGGCCGAAAGAGCCTCAAGCGCGGCGGCAAGGAATATGGGCGGCTGACGGCTCATATAGGCCTCTTCCCCATAGTGGTGGTGATGCCCTCAGACATCGACCTCATACGGGGCGCCGCCGAAGAGCGGCGCCGCTGGATGGACATGGTCATCTCCCAAGGCGATGCCCGCTATCTCGACGCCCTGGTGCGCTACGGAGCCGCCCTCGAGCAGCGCAATAAGCTCCTCCGCGACGGCGTCGTCGACCATCTGCTCTACGATGCCGTAGAGGCCGCCCTCGAGCCCGCGGCGCGTTATATCCACTCCGCCCGGAAGAATTGGACCGGACGCCTCTCGGCCATCTTCTCACGCCACTATGCCGCCATCGCGGGGGAGGGGGCCGAAGAACCGGCTCTCGGCTTCCGGGGCTCGCTCGACACGTCGGCCGACGGCTCTCTCGCATCTCTCCTCGACGGGGCCCGGCGCCACGACGAGATAGTGCGCCACACCTCCGTGGGCCCTCACCGCGACGACCTCGAGCTCACCCTCGGCGGCATGCCTATCCGGCGCACCGGCTCGCAAGGGCAGTGCAAGACCTTCACCGTGGCTCTCCGTATGGCCCAGTATGAATTTCTTGCCGAGGCTACCGGGCTGCGGCCCATCCTCCTGCTCGACGACATCTTCGACAAGCTCGATGCCGGACGTGTGGAGCGCATCATCAACCTGGTCACGTCATCTGACCGCTTCGGCCAGATTTTCATCACCGACACCAACCGCCGCCATCTCGACGAGATGGTAGGGCGCCTGGGAGGCGACTACCGCCTCTGGAGCGTCGACGACGGCAGGTTTACCCCCATAGAGTCATGAAGCGCAGCGAAGCCGAGAGCGTAAGCCAGATTTTTGACCGCGTAATCGCTCAGGCCGGCCTCACCGAGACCATGGCCTCGCAGCGCGCATGTTACCTTTGGCCCGAAGTGGTGGGCCCCGGCATCAATAAATATACCCTTAAGCGCTATGTCGAGGGGACGGTCCTACATGTGTTCATCACCTCGGCCGCCTTGCGCAATGAGCTCTCGTTTATGCGGTCGGCTCTGCTGCGCAATCTCAACGAAGCCGCCGGCGCCGAGGACGCGCTGACCGACATCATATTCCATTGACCCCACCTGATCATGATTCCCGGAAACTTTCTCCATAGCGACAATCCGCGCGTGCCCCGCGCCGACCGCCCTTTCCGCCACTGCGTTGATATCCAGACTCGTTTCACCGACTGCGATATGCTCGGCCATATCAACAACAACACTTATCTCTCTTACTTCGACCTCGGCAAAGCCCGCTATTTCGAGCAGGCTCTCGGGCCTCTCTTCGACCCGCGGAGCATCACGGTGGCCATCGTAAACATCAATATCGACTTCTACGAGCAAGCCTTCTTCACCGAAAAGCTTCAGGTGTGGACCCGCGTGACGGCTATCGGCAATAAAAGCCTTACGCTGGAGCAGCGCGTGGCAAGCGCCACCGACGGCCATGTCAAGTGCCGCGCCGTGACCGTCATGGCCTCCTTCGACCCCTCCACAGGCCATTCCACACCGATTCTCCCCGAGTGGCGCGCCGCCATCGAGGCCTTTGACCATCTCTCAGACTGAAACAGGCCCGGCGGCATAGGTTGCCGCTCGGGAAAGCTCAGGGATTGCCATTCCGACCATCCCCGCGGGCCGGGATATTTGCGGAATTGGCGGTTTTTTGCTACCTTTGCCGGAGAATGCGACGGAGGGCTCTCTCCGCCGCCCCCTTTACGTTTTTATCACCCTGCAACCATATGGCAACCAACATATTGGAACTGAGCGAGCAGGAGATCGTCCGTCGTAACAGCCTCGACGAGCTCCGCCGCCGCGGCATCGACCCCTATCCCGCCGCCGAATTTCCTGTCAACGCCCTGAGCGACAGCATCAAGACTGAATTTTCCGACGATGCCCCCCGCCGCGACGTAGCTGTGGCCGGCCGTGTCATGAGCCGCCGCGTCATGGGCAAAGCCTCGTTTATCGAGCTTCAGGACTCGCGAGGCCGCATCCAGGTCTACGTGAGCCGCGACGACCTCTGCCCCGGCGAAGACAAGGAGATGTACAACACCGTCGTGAAGAAGCTCCTCGACATAGGCGACTTCATCGGCGTCACGGGCTACGTGTTCCGCACCCAGACGGGCGAGATCACCGTCCACGCCTCCTCCATAACCCTCCTCTCCAAGAGCCTCCGCCCCCTGCCCATCGTGAAGCAGAAAGATGGCGTGACCTACGACTCTTTTGACGACCCCGAGCTCCGCTACCGCCGCCGCTACGTTGACCTCATCGTCAACGACGGTGTCAAAGATATCTTCCTCAAGCGCACCAAGGTCTAT
>CAZAUV010000043.1:0-16831 GCA_964488335.1 uncultured Bacteroides sp. | reverse complement strand
GGGTCCTTGTCGGTGAGGTCGGCATAGGCCATGGTGTAGTCTTTGACCATCGTGTTGCTCCACGACGTGGCGTAGACCAGTCCCAGATAGCCGCCTATCACCAGCGGCAGTTTCCAGTAGCGGCGGTTGTAGACCTGGCCCAGACCGGGGCACAGTGCCGACAGCCACACGGCGCGTGTAGGGTTGGGCACATACTCGACCTCGCGGCGCTCCCACTCGTCGTCGGCTGTCACGACAGGGATGGTATCGTTGGATGTTGCCACGAAGACGCCGTCATCAAAGTCAAAGTGTGTGATATCGATGTCGTCGCCCTGGGGAACCGGGCGGGCCATCTCGATGCTGTCGGGAAGCTGCTGGGCCGGCGTGTGAGGCACGGGAGCGGCCGACGGCGCGGCGACCGTAGGTGTCGACTGCGAAAAAACGTTAAAACATCCCGATATGATGAAAAACAGCACCGCCACGAGACTCCTTGTCGGGGTCGCGTGCAGTGCTGTCGTTATGTGGTGAAATCTAAATATCGCGGGCATTGTCGTGATTGATAATAGTTTATCGCTCCACGACAGTAACGCGCTTGGTCTCACTGCCGGGAGTCTTTTCTATTCAGTGTGTCAAAGATAGTAATTAATTTGGCAAGTTCCTCTTCATTTTTGAACGGAAATGTGATTTTTCCACTGCCGCGGCTCGTGCAATCGAGTTTTACGCGGGTGCCGAATGTGGCCGAGAGGTGGTCTTGCAGCATGTCATAGTCGTGGTTGACCGTCTTTGACTTGGCCGGCGTCTGGGCGGGCGCGCCGTCGCGCATCTCCTTGACGAGCTCCTCGACGCGTCTCACCGAAAGACCCTCTTTGACGATGCGGTTATACAGGCGCAACTGGGCCTTGGGGTCATCAATGGCAAGCAGCGCGCGGGCATGACCCATGTCGACGAGCTTGTCGCGCAGACCGAGCTGAACCTCGGCCGGCAGCTTGAGCAGACGCAGGAAGTTGGCTATCGTGGCGCGTTTCTTGCCTATGCGCTCGCTCAGGCGCTCCTGGGTGAGGTTATACTGGTCGATGAGCTTCTTGAAGGTGAGTGCGATCTCGATGGCGTTGAGGTCTTCGCGCTGGATATTCTCGATCAGAGCCATCTCGGTGAGCTCGGTGTCGTTGGCCGTCCGGATATATGCCGGGACTGTCGTGAGGCCTGCCAGGCGGGCGGCACGGAAGCGGCGCTCGCCGGCTATTATCTGATAGCTGTCGGGGCCGGTCTTGCGCAGCGACAGGGGCTGGACAATGCCGAGCTCCCTGATGGAGGCGGCGAGCTCGGCGAGGCTATCCTCGTCAAAGGTCATTCGAGGCTGCTCGGGGTTGGGCTTGATGGCGTCGAGGGAAATCTCGTTGATGGCCGATGAGCCGCGTGCAGGGGTGTCGTCCATCGAGATGAGGGAGTCGAGGCCGCGGCCGAGGGGTGAGCGTTTGAGTGCCATATTGAGTGAGAGGGGGGGATGTTACTTGCTGTTTTTGCTGATAATCTCGCGGGCGAGGGCAATATGGGAGGTGGCTCCCCGGCTCTCCGGGTCATAAAGGAGGGCCGGAAGGCCGTGGGAGGGCGCCTCGGAGAGGCGTATGTTGCGGGGGATGACGGTGTCGAAGACCATATCGCCGAAGTGGCCCTTCAGCTCCTCATAAATCTTGTTGGCCAGGCGGAGGCGGGCGTCATACATCGTCAGGAGAAATCCCTCTATCTCGAGGCCCGGATTGAGCTTGGGCTTGATGATGCGGATAGTGTTGAGGAGCTTGGTGATGCCCTCGAGGGCGAAATATTCGGCCTGGACCGGAATAATCACCGAGTCGGCGGCCGTCAGGGCGTTGACGGTGATGAGGCCGAGCGACGGGGAGCAGTCGATGAGGATATAGTCATAGAGGTCTTTTACGGGTGCGAGCAGGCGAGCCATCACCTTCTCGCGCCCCTGGCGCGAGATGAGCTCTATCTCGGCGCCGGCGAGGTCGATGCGGCTCCCGACGAGGTAGAGACCTTCGACGCAGGTGGCCACTTCGGTGCCGCTCAGGGGATAATCGTCGGCCAGACATTCATATATTGAGGAGGCCATCTGCGAGGGGGATACTCCCAGGCCGCTGGTGGAATTGGCCTGGGGGTCGGCGTCGATGATGAGCACCTTCTTGCCCTCGGCAGCGAGCGATGCGCCGAGGTTGATGGTGGTGGTGGTCTTGCCCACGCCCCCCTTCTGGTTGGCTATTGCAATTATTTTGCCCATAATGGAATGATTGGGTTGATAAATCGGTTGCAAAGTTAATGTCCCCCGGCGAGACTTATCCCTCGCGCGTATGCGTTATTATAAATAATGTAGATAAGTCGCCTTTTTTGTTAATAACTTAAGTGAATGACAGCAACAATCAGGCTCGCCGGAGCGTTATTATGTTTTGACAGAGAGGACTCCCCTCCTCCCTTCCTAATTATCTTTTTCACATCCGTTTTGACTATGTTGCGTCATCTCTCATCTTCCCTGCTGATAATCCTGGCCGCCATCTTTGCTTCATCATGCTCCGATGAGCGGCAGTCGGCAGCCATCCTCGATGCCATCCCGGCCGAAGCCACTGCGGTGAGCTTCGTCAATCTTCCCCGCGCCGCTCAGGCAGGTATCGATCTGAGCCAATACCCCTCGCTTTCGGCGTGCAGGGGCATGGACATCGTGGCCCTCGTATCATTTGCCGACGGGCAGACAATCGCCATCGCCGAAGCGCCCGGGCCCGACTCCATAGCTGCCTCAGGCTTCGCTCCGGCCGATGCTGCTGGAGGCTCATTTCAAGCCTATTCCGGCCCCGACGGCCGCTCCATGATAGTCAATCCCTCCAAGGGGCTCGCTTATATTTCTTCCCTCTCGGCGGTGCGTGCCGTAGAGAGGGTCGGGGAGATAGCTGACGCTGCCTCCGCGCGCTCCATGAGCTCTTTCAAAGGGATTGAAAATTTCATCGGTAAGGCTTCAGCCGATGCCCCGCTCTATGGCGTCGTGGCCCGTCGGTCGATAGGCGGTTATTCCCCCGACCCCAAGGAGCCTCAGTCGGAGCAGTGGGTCACATTCTCAGCCTCGGGCGATGCCCGTGAGGCCGCTCTGACCGCTTCGCTTATCGAAGGCTCGGGCGAGCCGGTGGAAATCAAGGGGCTTCAGACCATCGACACCGACTTCCTCCGCTATATGCCATCCTCGATCAATGTGGCCCTGGCCGCGGGGCTCACTCCCGAAATGGATTGGGATGCCGCCTTCTCGATGCTCACCTTGCTTCCTACGGGCGATGTGGCCCGCAATATGGCCATCATCCTCCCTTACCTGAAGGAGCTTAATGGTACCATGGCCGTCGGTATGAGTCTCTCCCCCGAGTCAGACGGGGCTATGACAGCCTTTGCCATGGCTCGCCTCAGCCGCGACAATATCGATGAGCTCATCGGCAAGGTTACCTCCCTGGCCTCCCTTGCGGATATCCCCGTGTCATCCTCAGGCGCTATGACTCAGCTCACCATCCCAGGCTTCGGCCCCCTCTTCATGGGCGAGCTCGACGGCAATCTCGCCGTGGCTACATTCCCTCTTGCAGCCGGTCAGAGCAATGAGCTTACCCCGGTATTCCAGGGCCATGATGCCGCCGCTTCAATCTCCGTCCCTGCCGACAGCCGCTTCATGGGCTATTCCTTGCCTGACCAGGATGGCAGCGCCCGGATGGCCCTCGACGGCTCAACCCTGAGCCTGCGCCTCTCTCTCGGCGAAGGCCGCTATAAAGCCTTCCCCGTCATTTTTGACAAGATCATAAAATAGCGAGCAGGTCGGCCACGACAAAGGTGGAGCCTCCGACAAAGACCGTCGGGGCACCGGAGCCGAGGGCCGCCTGATAACCGCTCGCAACGTCGGGATAAGCCTCTCCCGCAATGCCAAATGCGCGGGCCTTCTCTGCCAGTTCTTCGGCCGGGAGGGCCCGCTCTACCGAGGCCTTCACCCATCGGAAGGTAGCATCGGGGATTTCTGCTACAAGGCGCAGGATGGAGCTTACATCCTTGTCGTTGACGAAGCCCAGGACTATCTCCTTCGGTCCGTCAAGAGCAGCTAATCGTGGAGCGAGATATTGCCAGCCGCCGATATTATGGCCGGTGTCGCATATCACTCTCGGGTTGTCCCTGACGGTCATCCACCGCCCCATCAGTCCCGTCGTCTCAGCCACCCGGCTCAGGCCCTCCCTGACGGCCCGCGGGCCCACCGGAAGATGAGCCAATGCGGCGAGGATGGTGGCCATGTTGCGGGTCTGACAGTCGCCGCACAGGTCGGCATCGATGGGGCCGTAAGGCGTCGAGGGGTAATGGATATGGTCAGTCCCTACCTCTGCTTCGAGCGGATGGTCAGAAGCAAATTCTATCGGAGCTCCCTCTCGGGCTGCCGCCGATGCAAAGACCTCTCTCACCCCCGGAGAACCGCTCTCGCCGATAACCACCGGCACTCCCGCCTTGATGATACCCGCCTTCTCGGCGGCTATCTCTTCGAGAGTGTTGCCTAAAAGGGCCGTATGGTCAGGCGAGATGTTGGTGATGACGGTAAGGATAGGCTTGGGGAGGATATTGGTGGAGTCGAGACGGCCGCCGAGCCCCACCTCTATCACGGCCACGTCAACCTCACAGCGGGCAAACCACTCGAAGGCCATTATTGTGGTGAGCTCAAAAAAGGAGGGCCAGCAGTCATGAGGCCCCATCGACTCAAACCGCTCTACAAAATCTATGACAGCCTCCTCGGGTATCATCACGCCGTCGACACGGATGCGCTCGCGGAAGTCGAGCAGATGGGGCGAAGTGAAGAGCCCCACCTTCAGACCGGCAGCCATGAGCACCGAGGCGATGGAGTGGGAGGTTGACCCCTTGCCGTTGGTGCCTCCGACATGGATGGCCTTGAAACGGCGCGAGGGTGATCCGAAGGCCTCGTCGAGGGCGCGGGTGGTCGACAGGCCGGGCTTATATGCCGCCTGTCCCACCGACTGAAACATTGCCAGGCGGCCGAATAGGAAGTCGAGGGTCTCGCTGTAAGTCATTGTCAGCTCAGAAGATGATGAGGCCGCAGACTCCGGCGGCTATGATTACTATGATGGGGTGGATCTTTGCGAAATAGACCGCCGCGAAGGCGCCGGCACAGAGGGCTATCGACCAGACCACCTGATAGGTGTCGGTGCCGAAGTTGGCGCTGTTCATCAGCAGCAATGCTGCCGAAGCAATCAGCCCTACGCAGATGGGCCGCAGCCCGGCAAGCACTCCTTTGACGGCCGCGCTTTCCTTGTGGCGCCGGATATAATGGCTCATGAAGAGCACTAAGAAATAGGAGGGGAGCACCACTGTCAGGGTGCATATTATCGAGCCGAGGATGCCCCAGAAGGGGGAGGCGAAGGCAGGATTGTCGAGCCCCGGAGCGACATAGCCAATATATGTGGCCGAGTTGATGCCTATCGGGCCGGGGGTCATCTGAGAGATGGCCACTATGTCGGTAAAGGTCTGTTCGGAGATCCACCCGGGCCCTACTATCTCACGCTCGATAAGGGCGAGCATCGCATAACCGCCACCGAAACCGAAGAGCCCTATCTTCAGGTAGCTCCAGATAAGTCTGAGATATATCATTGCTGTTGGATGATGATGAGAGGGTTAAGATTGAGACGAGGGGCCGGCGGTCTTCCCGCCGGTAAGGGTCGTGGCGTTGCGCCGGTGGATGAAATAGCCCGCTATGCCGCCGACAAAAATCCAGAGGATCGGGTTGGAGATGACGGGCCATTTGCTCCATATGAGGAGGGCTACTACGGCGGGTATCCAGACCGTCTTCCATGTCAGCTTGGCCGACTTTCCGGTCGTGAGCACCGGCGCTATGATCAGCGCCACGACGGCAGGGCGTATCCCCATAAAGATGCGCGAGGCTATGTCGTTGGTCTTTATCACTTCGGGCGTCAGGAAGATGGCGATGGCCAGTATCATCAGAAACGACGGGAGGATGGTGGCCAGAGCCGCCACGATGGAGCCCGACCGCCCGCGGATTTTGTCGCCGACGGCTGTGGCGAAATTCACGGCGAGAATGCCCGGCAGGGCCTGGACCACTGCCAGGAGGTCCAGGAAGTCTTCGCGCGAGAGCCATTTGTGACGGTCCACGACCTCCTTCTCTATAATGGAGATCATGGCCCATCCTCCGCCGAAGGTGAAGGCTCCTATCTTGAAGAATGTAAAGAAAATCTGAGTCAGCATATTTGATCAGCGTTAGTGATTTCAGAATGTCAGGTCGAGGCCGAGGGTAATTCCGCTACGGCTCGCCCCGGGCAGTGAGCGGTAAGATAGCCTCCAGGCATATTCCACCCTTAGCATCCCGAGGAGATGGTCAAGCCCCACGGCCACTTCGCCATAAGGCCGGCTCCAGCTCAGGGGACCCGATGAGATCGAAGGCCCGCGGAGGCAATAGGGCGCGCCGATAGCTCCGTCGATGGTGCCCGAGAAAGCTATCCCCAATGGCTTGAGCACCCGGATCTGCCTCAGTATTAGCCCCCCGTCGTCGACACGGGCGTGGAGGTCGATATAGCGGTCGGCCGCGAGCTCCATCGGCTTCAGGAGGGCAAAGGCGCCGAGGCGGCGTATCAGATAAGGCCCCGAGGGGAGTGAGGGCAGCAGGGGATAAAGGCCGTGGCCGGCTGTGAAGGTTGCATGGCCGAGAATGGAGAGGGTCGGGCCCCGGCGGCCGATGGGATAGACCTTGTCGACCACAATCTCGGCGATGACCAGAGTGGTCTCATCGGCGCGCTGCGCCCCTTCGACCCACTGGATGCGGCCTCGAAGCCTCAGAGCCATCGGCTTGGTGTCTATTCGCCGGTCAGCCGCCTGGAAGAAGTCGCCCCGGGGGCGCCATGTAGCTTCCAGCCCTATGCGCCAGGCATCCACCGTATGTCGCCCGATGAAGTCGAGAAAGCGCGAGGGGTAATATCGCTCGCGTGAAGCCATTGCCGAGAGTTCCGTGCGGCGGTCGGGCTCATAGACATATCTCAGCCGCCCCCGCCGGCGGTAGAGCATCCTGGGGCTCCGCGTAAAGGAGAGTCTCAGAGGGCGGTTTTGAAGCTCTATACCGAGAGATTCGCTCCCGGGAGGATAGATATCATAATTAAACCCCACGGCCAGCGCCTTGACGGGAAAGGTGTCGAAACTTCCGCCCCTTGACGGATTGATCATCCACATCGCTTCGGCATCATATTTCCAGCGATGGTCAAGGAAGCCATATGCCACATAGCCGCTCAGTCTCATCCGGGGCGAAAATGCCGGGGTCGACGAGGCTCCCAGGCCGAGCCTCAGGCCCTCGAGGCGATTGTAGCCGATAAAGGTTGGAAGAGGGCCGAGAGTCATCTTATCGCCGACGGGGATATAGCCCGTGGCGCGCGACACCATCGAGCGCGTCGTAGCGGTCAGCTGACTCACATACTCGCCGAAGGCCCGTGAGGGGTCGGCAGGGTCGGCAGCTTGTCCGGTAGAGGAAATCCCGGCGACGGCTATGGCGGCGAGGATGATGAGGCGGAGCGTTTTCACGCCGCGAAGTTACTCTTTTTTGACGGAAAAGTGGGGGACCGGGCTTCCTTTTCTTGCCGCTACCCTTCTTTTTGCGTAATTTTGCACTCCGCTCTGCCTCCGACTCTGTTTTTGGACTCAGTTTTTGATATGGAAAAAATTGCCAGCTTCACCATCGACCATACCCGCCTCGAGAGGGGTGTCTACGTCTCGCGACGCGACACTACTCCCTCGGGCGATGTAATCACCACCTTTGACTGCCGCCTGACGCGCCCCAACCGCGAAGACGCCATTGCCCCCGAAGCCCTCCACGCCTTGGAGCATCTTGCCGCCACCTATCTGCGCAATCATCCGCAGTGGGCCTCACGCATCGTCTACTGGGGCCCCATGGGCTGCTGCACAGGAAATTATCTCATAGTCCAGGGCTCTCTTGAGCCGGCCGACATCTTGCCCCTCCTCAGGGAGACCATGGAGTTTGTGGCGCATTATGAGGGCGAAATCCCCGGGGCAAGCGCCCGCGACTGCGGCAACTATACCTTCATGGACCTCGATGGAGCCCGCCGCGCCGCCCTCAGCTGGCTCAGCGGACCCATCGCCACCGACTATCCCCTATAAACCTTTAACCCCCGCGGCATCAGTCAGATTGATGATAGATGTGGAATTGTTAGAAAAATGTTAAATTATTAGGTATTTGACTTTTTTTCATTATCTTTGGCGCGTCATACGGTTTATATATCTCTCCCTGAACCTTTCACCATGGACAACGATAACGAAATCACATCTATCTTTGACGACTATCTCTCTCATTACAAGAGCATTGACATAGCCGAAAGAGCCTTTAAGCAGGCCATCGCTGAAGATGCCGACCTCCACGCTGCCTACCGTGAGTGGTGTGACATCGTAGGCTCGTCGGAGAAACGCGGCTTTGCCGACTATTGCGATGAATATCTTGAGCGTCAAAACGAAGTCTGGGATGCCCTCAACGACTTTGATAATGAAGAATAAAAGCCTCCGCGCTATCCTTCAGGCCGAATGGGAGGAGCCTTCGGCAATCCTCCTCGCCTGGCCCCACCCCTCCTCCGACTGGGCCCCTATCCTCGGGGATGCTCAAAAGTGTGTTGCCGACATCGCTAAAGCCGTCCTCGCCCTAGACCTCCCCGTGGTGATCCTCACCCACTGCCCCGGTGAGACCATTGAGGCGATAGGCCCCTCGGACAAGCTCTTTGCCATTGAATATTCCGTCAACGATACATGGACCCGCGACTACGGCCCTATCATCGCCCGCGAGGGTGAGATTGATTACGTGGCCTATGACTTTAAGTTCAACGGATGGGGGCTGAAGTTTGCAGCCGACCGCGACAATCTTGCCTCCCTGACCCTGAATGATAAGGGCTGTTTCAAAGCCCGCTATCAAAATGAGAGGAGCTTTGTCCTCGAAGGGGGCTCCATCGATGTAGACGGCAAGGGGCGCCTTATGACCACTCTCCATTGCCTCGCGTCACCAAACCGCAATGGCTCCGCCACTGTCACGGAGATAAAGGATAAATTACAGGAATGGTTTGGCTCCGACCGCCAGATATGGCTCACCCACGGAGCTCTCTCGGGCGACGACACCGACTCGCATATCGACACACTCGCCCGCTTCGCCCCCGGCGACAAAATCCTCTATTGCCAATGCTCCGACCCCTCTCACCCCGATTATGAGGAGCTCTCATTGATGGAGCAGGAGCTCAGGGAGATAGCCGATGCCGATGGCCTCTCTATCATCCCACTGCCCCTCCCCGACCTTATCCGCGACCCCGACGACGGCTCCCTCCTCCCCGCCACTTATGCCAATTTCCTCGCCCTCGACCGCGCGGTCTTGATCCCCTCATATGGCCAGCCCCATAACGACAGCCGCGCCGGGGAGATTATCGCCCGGGCCTTTGACCGCCCTACCGTGATGATCGACTGCCGGGCCCTCATCCGCCAGCACGGCTCTCTCCATTGCACCACGATGCAGATGCCCCTTAAAGCTATTGACTTAAGCCAATTAAACCGATGACCCTCCCAACAGCCATCATTCAGCTCAGCAAGACAGCTGACATCGACCTCAACCGCGAGCGCCTGTCCAAGGCTATACGTGAGGCGGCCTCCAAAGGGGCCCGCCTCATCGTCAATCAGGAGCTCCACGACTCGCTATATTTCTGTCAGACTGAGGATGTCAGTCTCTGCTCCCTGGCCATTGACATCCCCTCGGAGGCCACCGACTTCTATGCCTCCCTCTCCCGCGAGACCTCGACCGTAATCGTATGCTCATTCTTTGAGCGCAGGGCTCCGGGGCTATATCATAATACCGCCGTGGTCTTCGAAACCGACGGCTCCATCGCCGGCACTTACCGCAAGATGCACATCCCCGACGACCCTGCCTATTACGAGAAATTTTATTTCACCCCGGGCGATCTGGGCTTTACTCCGATCGACACCTCCGTAGGTCGCCTCGGTGTGCTCGTCTGCTGGGACCAATGGTATCCCGAGGCGGCCCGCCTGATGGCCCTCGCCGGAGCTCAGATGCTCATCTACCCCACCGCAATAGGCTGGGAGAGCTCCGACACTCCCGCCGAGAAAGAGCGTCAGCGCCAGGCCTGGATAACCGTCCAGCGCGGCCATGCCGTGGCCAATGCTCTCCCGGTGGTGACCGTCAACCGTGTAGGCCATGAGCCCGACCCGTCGGGCGCCACCGGCGGCATATCCTTCTGGGGCTCCAGCTTCGTTGCCGGCCCTCAGGGCGAGCTCCTATATCTTGCTCCCGACGACGAAGAGGCTGTCGAGGTGGTAGGCATCGATATGGAGCGCTGCGAGAGGGTCCGCCAATGGTGGCCTTTCCTGCGCGACCGACGCATCGACGCCTATTCAGGCCTGACCGCCCGCTTCCTCGATTAAGAGCTCCGCTTCGACCGGAGCTAAATCAACTTGAATTATCATCCCCCATCATCACATACCATGAACAGACCCCTGTCCACCGCCTTCCGGGCAACAGCAGCCGCTATGGCGCTGACTCTCGGTGGCCTATCCGCTGCCAACGCAATGGTTGTCCCTATCCCGATGGCCGCAACCCAAGCGCCTCAGGGCGGAATGATCAACCCCGGAGCCCTGGAGGTGAAGCTCCCTTCCGGAGCCGTCATCACCCTCGACTTCTATGGCGACAACATCTTCCGCGTATTTGCCGACCCCAAGGGCGGGATTATCCGCAACCCGGTGTCAACTCCGCCGGCCGATATTCTCGTAGCCGCCCCACGGCGAGCCCTCTCGGCTCCCCTCTTGCTCTCAAGCGAGGGCGACAAGATAGTGGTTACCTCGGCTGCAGTCAAAGTCTTCATTGACGGTCAGGGCCTTATCACGGTCGAAGACACCGACGGAAAGAAGATCCTCGAGCAGACTCTCCCGACCGACTTCACCGACTCCGCCACATCGCTGACCCTCAAGGAGGGCGAGGGCGAGTGGTATTACGGCGGCGGCATCCAGAACGGCCGCTTCTCCCATCGCGGCAAAGCCATCGATATCGTCAACCAGAACTCCTGGACCGACGGCGGTGTATGCTCCCCCGCTCCGTTTTTCTGGTCCACTGCCGGCTACGGCATCCTCTTCCACACTTTCGCCCCGGGCCGTTATGACTTCGGAGCGGCCGAGCCCGGAGCCGTGACCCTCTCCCACGAGACCCCTTATCTCGATATGTTTGTCATGGCGAGCCCCACTCCCGTAGGGCTCCTCAATGACTATTACCAGCTGACCGGCAACCCCGTCCTCCTCCCCAAATTTGGCTTCTACGAAGGTCATCTCAACGCCTACAACCGCGACTACTGGGCCCCCGACTCTACCCGCGGCGTAATCTTCGAAGATGGCATCCGCTATCGCGAGAGCCAGACCGACAACGGAGGCATCCGCGAGAGCCTCAACGGCGAAATCCCCGGCGGCTATCAGTTCTCGGCCCGCGCTGTCATCGACAGGTATCTCAATGCCGACATGCCCCTCGGCTGGGTGCTCCCCAACGATGGCTACGGCTCCGGCTACGGCCAGACCGGCTCGCTCGAAGGCAATGTCGAAAACCTCAGGCAATATGGCGACTACGCCCGTTCAAAAGGCGTGGAGATAGGTCTGTGGACCCAGAGCGATCTCCATCCCAAGGAGGGCATTGAGCCCCTGCTCCAGCGCGACATCATCCGCGAGGTGCGCGACGCCGGGGTGAGAGTCCTCAAGACCGACGTGGCCTGGGTGGGCCCCGGCTACTCCTTCGGCCTCAACGGTGTGGCCGACGTGAGCGGAGTGATGCCTTATTACGGCAGCGACGCGCGTCCCTTCATTATTTCTCTTGACGGATGGGCCGGCACTCAGCGCTATGCCGGCATCTGGACCGGCGACCAGACCGGTGGCGACTGGGAGTATATCCGCTTCCATATCCCCACCTACATCGGCTCAGGCCTCGCCGGCAACCCCAACATCACGTCTGACACCGACGGCATCTTCGGCGGCAACAAGCCGATCATCAACACCCGCGACTTCCAGTGGAAGACATGGACTCCGATGCAGCTCAACATGGACGGCTGGGGAGCCAACCCCAAATATCCCCAGGCCCTCGGAGAGCCTTACACCTCCATCAACCGCCATTATCTCAAGCTCAAGAGCCGCCTGCTCCCCTATGCCTACACCTATGCCTATGAGGCCATCGACGGCAAGCCGCTCATCAGGGCAATGTTCCTCGACGATCCCAATCCCTACACTTTCTCTCCCGCTACCCGCTATCAATATCTCTTCGGCCCTGACTTCCTCGTAGCGCCCATCTATCAGGCTACCGCCTCGGATGAGCAGGGCAATGATGTCCGCAATGGCATCTATCTCCCCGAAGGGACCTGGATCGACTATTTCAACGGCGATGCCTATCAGGGCGGCAGGGTGATCAACTCCTTCCCCGCCCCTCTCTGGAAGCTCCCTGTCTTTGTCCGTCAGGGCGCCATCATCCCCATGGTCAACCCCAACAACAATCCATCTGAAATCAACCCGTCGCTCCGCATCTACGAGCTCTATCCCGCCCCCGGATCTTCGGAGATGACCGAATATGACGACGATGGCTCCACTGAGGCTTACCTCCGCGGCGAGTCGGCCACCACTCATATCTCCATGACTCTCAACGCCAAGAAGGAACTGACCGTGACCATCGACCCCACAAAGGGCTCCTTCAAGGGGATGCAGCCGATGAAGACCACCGAGCTTATCATCAATGCCACCGCTGAGCCCAAGTCGGTCGCCTCATCTTTCGGCTACGGATTCTCCAAGCTCAAGCGATGCGCCTCGCTTGATGAGTATAACCTCGGCGGCGAAAATGTGTGGTATTACGACCCTGCCCCCGAGCTCAATCAGTTTGCGACCCCCGGCAGCGATTTCGCATCGGTCAAGATGACTAAAAACCCGCAGATACTCGTCCGCGTGGCTATGACCAACATCACTGCCAATCCCACCATCGTCAGCGTCAAGGGCTATCAGTACGACACCACCGACAAGCTCCTCGCTTCCCGCGGAGCCCTCGTCGCTCCCGCAGCCGGCGAGCCGGTTGTAGGGCCCTATAGCGCCACCCTCAAGTGGGCCCCCGTTGACAATGCCGACTTCTATGAAATAGAGTTTGACGGCATCAACTATTCCACCATCGCCGCCGACTCGCTCCTCTTCACCGACCTCGCCGCAGAGACCCCCTATACCTTCAGGCTCCGCGCTGTCAACGCCGACGGCCCGTCGGCCTGGACCCCCGTGGAGCTCACCACCCTGAGCAACCCGCTCGAGCACGCCATCAGCGGTATCCGTGGCCGCTCATCATCCCCCGACCAGCCCGGCGCCCGCATCCATAAGCTCTTTGACTTCGCTGTCAACGGCGAGCTTTATCACTCTCAATATGGCGTCAAGGCCGTGCCCTGCACCCTGACCCTCGACCTCGTCACCGTCAACCATCTCGACCGTCTCGAATATATCCCGCGCGACAACGCCGGCAACGGCACCATCACCATGGGCTCGGTACAGACGTCGCTCAACGGCTTCGACTGGAGCTCACCCATCCCCTTCAACTGGGCCCGCGACAACTCCACCAAGACCCTCACCTTCGACGGCAGCCCCGAGGCCCGCTATATCCGCTTCAATGTCGATGAGGCTGTCGGCGACTTCGTTTCCGGCCGCGAGATATTTGTCTTCCGCACCCCCGGCACCGAGTCTTATTATCAGGGCGACATCAACAAAGACGGCAAGATCGACGACAATGACCTCACCTCTTATATGAACTACAACGGCCTGCGCCGCGGCGACGCCGACTTCGACTATGTGGCCATCGGCGACATCAACGGCAACGGCCTCATCGACGCCTACGACATCTCGGTAGTGGCCTCTCAGCTCGACGGCGGCATCACCATCCCCGAAGGCACGGCCCCGGCCGCCGGCTCACTCTCCGTGGCCGTCAGCCCCCGTCGCGCCGTCAACGCAGGCGAAGAGGTCACCCTCACTGTCTCCGGCAACGACCTGAGCTCCATCAACGCCCTCTCGCTCGTCCTCCCCTACAATGCCACCGACTTTGAGTTTGTATCCATTGACGCTCCCGCCCTCGCCGGTATGACCAACCTGACCAACGACCGCCTCCACACCTCAGGCGAGAAGGTGCTCTATCCCACCTTCGTCAACCGTGGCACCAAGCCCCTCATCTCCGGCTCCGATACCCTGATGACCATCACCTTCAAGGCATTGCGTCGCGCTACATTCCGCGCCGAGCCTACCTACTTCCTCGTCGGCCCCGACGGCGCCGTCGTCAAGTAATCCCCCTCGCCGACTGATCCTCATCCGGGGATAATTCCCCGCTAACTATGGCGAAGGCTTCCGCCACCCCGGCGGAAGCCTTCGCCTTTAATGTAGGGTCGCGATATATCGCAACCTCGTCCGCCAAAGGCATTTATCACGTTGATTACGAGTATTGCAGGATCGCGATATATCGCGACCTCGTCCGACAAGGTAACCTTTTCCCGACCAATCCCCCCGATTTAAAGAATGATTTAGCCGCCCCCGCGCCACCCCGAAGGGGTGAAACCCTGATTAGCGCCGGGTGAAACCCGGGGTAAAGCGTTGATTTCCAACCCGGCGCCCCGAAGGGCCGCGACACGACATCCGCACACTGAGCCTCGCCGCCGAGCCCGCGGAGCGGGCGACGTCGTCGATAACCCCGCACCAGGGCGAAAGGGGCGATTTTTGAAGCATACTAATAAATGTTAAATTGTGTACCGATATGGTATTGTATTACTATTTTTGCAAAAAACTTTAATATAATGCAAGTAGTAACGGCAAGAGAATTCCGGGCCAATCAGTCGAGGATCCTGACGGCAGCACGAGATGGGCAATCAGTGTTGCTGACATCAAGAGTTGGCAATTTCAAGATTGTCCCCATCGACAGTGAAGATGCTATCATCGAGAGTCACTTAAAAACTGCTTTGGAAGAGGTCAAGGCTCATAAGGAGGGCCGCATAAAACTCTCCAATGCCAGAGATGTGGTGTTCTGATGGATATAATTATAACCGATGAATTTAAACGCTGCGCAAAACCATTGGCAAAGCGTTACAAGAGTTTCAACCAAGACTATCAGGCCTTATTGGACGAATTAGAAAAGAATCCCCTGTTGGGTACTGATTTAGGAATGGGGTATCGCAAGGTGCGTATGGCGATAAAGTCCAAAGGGAAGGGTAAATCAGGTGGAGCAAGAGTAATTACCCTTGACACACTGGAGTGTGACGGATGTCTTTACCTGCTCATTGTCTATGACAAGTCAGACGCCGACAACGTTAATCTTGATCTAATAAAGAAGATTGTCTCCGAGATGACCTGACCCTCCGGGCTATTCTCGTCATCACCCGCTCCGCGGCTTTCCACGGCCCATCCCGCCGGATTGAAAATAGCCGCGCGACCCTTCCGCACGCAAGGAGGAAAATTTGACAATTACGGTTGTCAGCCCTTTGAGGCGCGGGGAGCGAGGGCGGCGCAAAGGCGGGCGAGGAAGTAGAGGGAGGCCTGGAGAAGGACTATCAGGGCCGAGCATGGGACGTCGACCACGGCGCCGAGAAAGAGTCCGCCCACGCCACAGGCCACCGACACCGCCGCCGACAGGAGCATGATGGCGTCGAAGCGGCGGACGTAGAGCTCGGCCGTCATCTGCGGGAGGGTAAACATCGACATCAGAAGCATGATGCCTACAAGGCGGATGGTCAGGACGATGCCCACGGCGATGAAGACGGTCATAACGGTATTGACCACCCTTACGGGCAGATGGATCACCCGGGCAAAATCGGGGTCGAAGGCGCAGGCTATCACCTTGCGGCGCATCGCTAAGTAAAAGACAATCAGGGCTGCGGCAAAGATGATGAAGGCCGCGAGATCGGCGCGGCTTACCGTAAGAAGATTGCCGAAGAGAAAGGTGTTGAGCTCAGGGACGTAGCCCGGAGTGAGGAAGACAAATATCACGCCGGCGGCCATGCCGAGGCTCCATATCACGGCTGTGGCCGAGTCTTCGCGGACACGCCCGCGGGCAGACAGCAGATCGACGCCGAGACCCGAAGCCACGGCCACCACGGCGGCTGTGACCACCGGGTTGAGCCCGAGGAAATATCCCAGGCCGAGGCCTCCGAAGCAGGCATGTGTGATGCCGCCCGAAATGGCCACGAGGCGGCGCGAGACTATATATGTGCCTATCACGGCGCTGGCCACCGCTATGACTATCACGGCGGCGAGGGCCAGGCGAAAGAAGTCGTAGGAAAAGAGCGTTGATATCATTGCGGCGACAAAATTAGCCTTTTTTGGCCAAAAAATGGAGGGGAGCCCATCATCTTTTATTTTAAATTTGTCTCACAAGAGGCGCTTTTTTGTGCATTTATTTGCTCGATTATGCTAAAAAACATAATTTTGCAATCAAAATCAGTCGTTTCGGCTTTTTTTCCCTGCCGAAAGTTTTCTTATAGAATACTCCCCTATCCTCTTCATAATGGTACACCAACTAAGGAGCGCCGCATCGACCCAGGGACGCCGCATGGCCGGCGCCCGCGCCTTGTGGCGCGCCAGCGGCATGAAAGATTCCCAGCTCGGCAAGCCGATCATTGCAATCGTCAATTCGTTCACTCAGTTTGTCCCCGGCCACACTCATCTCCATGAGATAGGCCAGGAGGTGAAGGCCGAGATCGAGAAGGCCGGATGCTTTGCCGCCGAGTTCAATACCATCGCCATCGACGACGGCATC
>CAZAUV010000042.1:0-16832 GCA_964488335.1 uncultured Bacteroides sp. | reverse complement strand
TAAAACAAAAAAATCCCAATTTTATTTGGAATTAAACATAGAATACGTGAGAGCCGTACCGTTTGCTCGTTCTGCAATCAGAGGCCTTCGCATTGCCCATCGTAGTAGAACGAGCAAACTTGCAGAAGCCTCACGCAGAATATGTAATATGTGTTGAGAGCCGACGCTCGCGCGTCAACAATCAACGGAATAAACATATCCACAAGGCATCTACCGTTTGCTACATTCTTGACTACGATTGAAAGTTGCGAAGTTTCTGATTGCCAAGAAAGAGCGTCGAGTAAACGCGTTTCCATTATGTATGTGCGGAAATTGATGTCTTGAATCTTATCAAACGGCTATCAATCTCCGCGTTACTGCTTGACCCACCCTGCTGGCCCACGTGGGGCTTCTGCATATGAGTCTACATCGGCAAAATTATTAATGATTTCTGAAATGAACAAATTTTTTGGCCTTTTTCTGTAATATCGGCTTCAGGGTTGTGAAAACTGCAGCTGGAGTTAACATAAGAGGGAGCTTGCTTCAGCGGCCTCGGATCCATGCCGGAGGCAGGGGGCTCTAAAAACGGCTCCCCGATTTTGCCGTGAGGGGCAATTTCGGGGAGCCGGGATTTTTCGTTAGGGTGGAGGCCGGCGGGTCAGAGCTCGCCGGCAGGGGCGGGAATCAGAGCTGCGACTCGGGGTCGAGATTTTTGCTCTCGATGTCGAGGAAGTAGCGATAGGTGTCGACCTTGAGCTCGCCGCAAGCAGCATCGTCGGCCACGATGATGGCCTTGGGGTGCATCTGGAGGGCAGAGATGGTCCACATCTGAGAGATGCCACCTTCGACGCCGTGGCGCAGTGCACGGGCCTTGTTGTGGCCATTGACAATGAGCATCACGCTCTTGGCAGCCATCACGGTGCCTACGCCAACGGTGAGAGCTGTCTTGGGGACGAGGTCAACGTTGTTTTCAAAGAAGCGGGAGTTGGCGATGATGGTGTCGGAGGTGAGGGTCTTCATGCGGGTCTTGGAGGTAAGTGAAGAGCCGGGCTCATTGAAGGCGATATGGCCGTCGGGGCCCACGCCGCCCATGAAGAGGTCAATGCCGCCGTAAGAGGCGATTTTCTCTTCGTAGCGGGCACATTCAGCCAGGGGATCTTCGGCGTTGCCGTTGAGGATATTGACATTCTCGGGGAGGATGTCGATCTGGTTGAAGAAGTTGGTCCACATGAAGGTATAGTAGCTCTGCTCATGGTCGCGGGGGATACCGCAATATTCGTCCATATTGAAGGTAACGACGTTTTTAAACGATACCTTGCCCTCTTTGTTGAGGCGGATGAGCTCCTTATACATTCCGAGGGGGGAGCTGCCGGTGGGGCAGCCGAGGACGAAAGGTTTCTCAGGGGTGGGGTTGGCTTCGTTGATGCGAGCCGCAACATAGGCGGCAGCCCATTTAGATACTTTGTCGTAGTCGGGCTCGATAATGAGTCTCATGTCTGGTTTATTACTTGAGATGTTATTGGATATGATTCTGTGATGGAGGATGTTATTTGACGAAGACTTTCTTGCCGTTGATGATATTGACACCATGGGCGGGCCTTGAGAGGCGAATGCCGTTGATGGAGTAGATGGTCAAGGCGTCGGGGTCAGCCTCTATGTCGGAGATGCCTGCGGGGTCGGCTATGGCGGTGAGCAGGAGGGTGCCACGGACCATTTCGGCGGGGATGGTGAAGAAGCCGTCGGCAGCGGGCTCAATGTCGGCTGTCTTCCAATGGTCGTGACCTAAAAATGAGGCTTTTGACGACAGGCGATAGCCTGATTTGACATTGAGGGAGACGGCTTTGGTGCCGTTGTCGGTGGTAGCGCTAATCCTGAGAGGCTTGCCATGGGCCACTGTGGCGTCGACGATGAGGTTGCCCGCCCCGGCATCAGCTTCCTGCCTGACGGTGGCTTCGGGGGAATGGACGTGGAGGTAGAAGTCAATCAGGTAGCCGGCATTGTCATGAATGTCGTTGCTGCCCTGACCATACTGGCCGCCGGGGTCGTTGTTGTCCCAGTCGATCTTCAGACGGCACCGATACAGACCGGCAGGGGTCTTGTCGGGCACCGTAAAAGGGTGGACCGTAGAGGGGGTGAGAGAGCCGGGGCGATCGACAGTCTGGCCGAGGGAGTTCTTGCCGTCGAAATAAGAATAGCTGACAGCCTCGGTCGAAGGGTTGAAGACGCCATCGGCATCCCAGTCGACATACCAGTAATTGTGCATGGCGTTGCCCGAATAGTTGACCTCGGGAGAGATGGTCTCGCCGGGCATCACGTCAAATTCAAGGTCGGTGAAATATTGATAGACCTGCTTTGCGCTGATGGTGATGGTCTTGTCGGGGTCGGAGCCTGATGTCTTGAGGGTTACGGTGTTGAGATGGCGGTCGGTGCGGGAGATAGAGAGGTCGGCGGGGAAGTTGATGGGATAGATGTCTTCGGGCTCGTCAGCGCCGTCTTCCACCATGCGGCCGTTGATGAGCAGATTGCCCTTCATGAGTTCGGCGGGGATGGTATAGAACACATCGTCGTCAAACATATTGCGTGACACGGAAATCTGGTCATACTGCGGGTTGCCGTATTTATCAGTGGGGTCGCCGGTGAGGTTGAAACCTATCTTGATGTCTACACCGCCGTTGTGGAAGCCTTTCTCAGGATTTATCTTGATGGTGAATGGCTTGCCGTAAGGGGCTTTGTAGGGCGAGAGCTTCGATCCATCGGCGGCGAGCACCTCGCCGTTGAGCTGGAAGTCATTGACCTCCACCGTCTCGCCGGCCACGCTCAGCATTATGTCGGCCACCACGCCGCCATTGTCGTTGATGAGGTTCTTGCCCTCGCTGTCGCCGGGGTTGCCGGCGGGGTCGAGGCTGTTCCAGTCGAGCTTGTAGCGCATGCGGTAGCGGCCCGGGGCGATATTGTCGGGGAGATTAAACTCGGGCATCCTGCCGTTGCTGGGATTGCCGTTGCTGAGATTTTCGCCCTTGGAGTTCTTGAAGCCGCTGCCATCGTCGTAGGCGTTATAGGTCATAAGCTCGTCGGGACCGAACTGACCGTCGTTGTTGAGGTCGATGTAGCAATAGGAGTGCATCCAGCTTCCGGCAAAGGTTATCTCGGGGGCGAGGGTCTGGCCTTTCTGTACGCTGAAGGTGTGGGAGGTCAGATCCTGATACAGTCTGTCGTTATTGACCTGATCGACGGCCACGGTGGCTGTCTCGCCGCCGGCAGTGAGGCTGATGGCCGAGGTGTGGCGGTCGTTGCGGGTCATGGGCGACGAGGCCTTGGTGCCGGTCACGGGATAATATTCATATGACACCCTGGGGGATGACGAAGTGTTGATCTCTATGTTGTCAACATAGAAGAGGAAGTCGGAGGTCAGGTTGTGGGGCGACTCGCAGTCGGGGACCACTACTAAAGACCGAATGGTGATACCGGGGACACCCTTGATGAGGAAAACGGCATCAGACCATTTGCCGGGCTCCACAGCGCATGATGAGAGCGTCCAGAACTGCTCGCAGTAAGGGTTCTGGTCAAGGCGCTCATTGCGGCTTCCGAGGCCGACGAGCATCACGCGTCCGTCGGTGGGGCGATTGATCATCACATGGACATAGCGTGGCGAGGGGGTGAGCTCAAAGGGCTCTTCAAGGTCAATCCTTACGCCCATGCGGTTTGAGCCGAAGCGCGAGCGCTGGGCTCCGAGGACCGTGGCGGAGGCGTTTGGGGCGTCTCCGATGATATCGTCGACAGCAGTGTCGGGGTTGGGGGTGACGGCCCAGTTGCCCTGAAGAGCACCGGTGCGGAAGGGCGACTCCTCCCATACGTCGTAGACGCCAAGAGCCTTGTAGCCTTTGTTTGACTCAAAGTCGATGTTTACCTGGGCCTGCGCTGAAGCGAAGGTGAGCAGTGGTAAAAGGATATGATATGCTTTCATGGCGTCAGAATATTTGGATGGTGTGGATCAGAGGGCATGCTTTAGCATCGGTGATGTGAACTCTGATGCCCTTGAGATTTTCGCCGGGGCCATAAACGGTGGTGCTCCCGTTGAGGGGGATGATGCGCTTATAGCCTATGGTGGTGGTGTTTTTGTAAGCTATGGGGGTCCAGTTGGTGCCGTCGGTTGTGGTCTCGATGGTAAAGCCCTTGACGCGCTGGCCTTTGCGGATATACTCCATGAGGCTTACGTAATGGACATTCTTGGTCTCGGGGAAGATGAAGGTGAGGGTGGCGTCGGTAGTGCCGTCGTTGGTGGCCCAATAGGTATCTTTGTCGCCATCATTGACATTGGATGCATCATATGAGCGGCTCTGGCCGTTGGCGCGGGTTTCAGAAGCAGTGACAGTGGCGGTCAGTGCATGGTCGGTGGCAGTGCGCTGGGCGAGGAGCTGACCAAATTCTTTCATCCTCTGGGCAGTGGCGGCGGGGATGTGGCCCGTGTTGTCGGGGGGGATGTTGAGGATGAGTGTGGCGTTGCGGCCCACGGTCTCGAGATACATCTGCCAGAGGCGGTCGAGGCTGAGGACTCCCTCGCCCTGATGCCAGAACCAGCCTTTGTTGGTGGCTTTGGCGTCAGACTCTCCGGCTTTCCAGTAATAGGCATCTTCGTTGCCGCTGGTGCCGTCGCCGTAACACCAGTTGGTCTCGCCGGCCCATCCGGCTTCGTTGCCTATCCAGCGGGCTTCGTCGCCAACGCCCCACATGACGCAATTGGGCATCACCTTGTGGATGGAGTCGCTGAGGTTGGGGATGTCGTAATAGATGCTGTTGTCGATGTTGCGGCTGCCTCCCTCGCCTCCGTAGTAGCCTGAGCCGCCGTTGGCGCCGTCAAACCACATCTCAAACTGGTCATCTCCATACTGGGCTATCTCGGCACACTGGCGGAGAAAGACGTCGCTAACATATTTGTCAGTGCCGTAGAGGGCCGAGTTGCGGTCCCAGGGGGAGATATAGAAGCCATATTTCAAGCCGAGGTCGCGGGCGGCCCGGCCAAACTTCTCGGGGATGTTGGTGGCGGCGTAGGGCCCGCTGCCACGGGTTATGTTGTGGGTGGTGGTCGCAGTGGGCCAGAGGCAGAAGCCATCGTGGTGCTTGACCACGGCGATACCGCCTTTCATCCCGGCCGACTTCGCAACTTCGAGCCACTGACGCGGGTCGGGCTCCTGAGTGGGCGCATAGAGCGACTCGGCTTCGTCGCCGTTGCCCCATTCACGATCGGTGAATGTGTTCATGCCATAATGGAAGAAGGCATAAAATTCAGTTTCATTCCAAAGGACCTGACGCTCATGGGGGACAGGGTGGACAGGAGCCGGCTCATTGTCGGGATTAGGCAACTCCTGTTGCCTGAGAGTCAAGACCTCCTGAGCATTGGCGGTGAGTCCTGATGCCAGAATGGCAAAAGTTATCAGTTTTTTCATGGGTTAATGTTATTATGAGTGCGAAGTTACGAATAATTATATTATTTCCCAAAAAAACTGAGTCGTGAAAACAAAAGAGAGCGGAGAAAGGGACACAAAAAAACCGGCGGGCATATGCCGGCCGGCTTTTTATATCTTTCGGAGGTCGCGGGTGTAGAAGCGTAGAAGTAGAAGTAGAAAGAAAACCGCGACTCCGGGTTATGCCTGATTATTCAGCAGCGGGAGCAACAGCCTCCTCAATAACGGTAACGGTGGTGTCGCCGATTGAGTCAACGGTCTCAACTACTTCGCCGGCAACGTCAGCAACCTGCTCGGTAGCATCGTTGATAGCGTCGGTGGCTTCGTTAGCAGTTTCTTCAGCCTTGTTGCCGCAAGAGTAGAGAGCAGCGGAGAAGGCAACAGCGAGTAAGAAAACTAATTTCTTCATTTTGTTGTGTGATTAATGTTGTGGGTTTATAACTATTTGAATAAGTCTGTTTAGGGATGCATTAAATAATGCTGATTGATTAAATCATCCGCAAAGGTAAGTCAGAATTTTGATACGCCAAAACAAAATTTAGTATTTTTTTGTCGGAAGGATGATATTTTGCAAAAAATAGTTAATTTTTGTTTAATCGCGTGTCGTTTTTTAACCTTTGAGCCTATTTGGGCTCATTTTGCGACCGGCGCTCCACGATGTAGTTGGCCATGGCGACGGCTTTGGTGATATGGTCGCAGATATGGTTTTCGCCGATGAGACGGTCGATGCCCGCATGGACGATTACCTCTCTTACCTTGGGGTTTACACCCGAGAGGACCACGTCGATCTTCTCGGCTTGCGACGACTTGATGAGCAGCTCCAGATTATGGACGCCCGTGGCATCGATGAACGGCACCTTGCGCATGCGGATGATGCGCACTTTAGGTTTGTCGCCGAGGGTGGAGCGCATCATCTCGTCAAACTTGGTGGCTACGCCGAAGAAGAAGGGGCCGTCGATTTCATAGACTTCGACACCCTTGGCCACATCGAGCACCTCGGCCTGGGCCTCCGTGCCCTCGGCGATGTCGAGCTCGCCTGAATAGGCGCGTATCTGGGTGTTTTCCATCACGCGGCGGAGGAAGAGGATGATGGCCAGCAGCAGGCCTATCTCTATGGCGATGGTCAGGTCGAAGATGACGGTGAGCAGGAAGGTGACCACCAGCACCGAGATGTCGCTCTTGGGGTTGTGGAAGATGCCGCGGACCGTGCGCCACCCGCTCATATTATATGCCACCACGATCAGGACGGCTGCAAGGCAGGCCATGGGCACCATATTAATAAGGGGCATCATGAAGAGGAAGATGAGCAGGAGCACCAGGGCGTGGATCACACCGGCCACCGGAGTGCGTCCGCCATTGGTGATGTTGGTCATGGTGCGGGCAATGGCGCCGGTGACGGGGATGCCCCCGACGAAGGGCACGACGATATTGGCGATGCCCTGGCCGATGAGCTCACTGTTGGAGTCGGTGCGCGAGCCGGTGACACCGTCGGCCACCGTGGCCGACAGGAGACTCTCGATGGCGCCGAGCACGGCGATGGTAAAGGCCGAGGGGAGGAGGAGGTTAAAGGTAGACATATTGAGCTCCACGGCGTGGGGAGCGGGGATATCGGTCGGGAGGGAGCCGAAGCGGTCGCCGATGGTCTCTACGGCGAGCCAGGGACACACACCCTTGAGAAGGGCCACGGCGGCCGTGACCACGATGATGGCTATCAGAGCTCCGGGGAGCTTCTTGGAGATCTTCGGGACGAGGATGATTATGGCCAGCGACACGAGACCCACCGTGAGCGTCGGGAGGTCGATGCGGCCGAGGTTGGTCAGGTAAGCGCCCCATTTGGGGAGAAATTCACTCGGGAGATTGGTCAGGCCAAGGCCCAGGAAGTCATTGACCTGAGTGGAGAAGATGGTCAGGGCAATGCCGGCGGTGAAGCCCACTACGATGGGATAGGGGATAAACTTGATGACAGTGCCGAGATGAAACAGACCGAGCATCACCAGGATGATGCCGGCCATGAGAGTGGCTATGGCCAGGCCCTGGAGGCCAAAGGTGGCGATGATGTTGTAGACTATGACGATGAAAGCGCCGGTGGGGCCGCCGATCTGGACGGAGCAGCCGCCGAGGGCCGAGACGAGGAAGCCGCCGATGATGGCGGTGATGAGGCCTATAGTGGGGCTTACGCCTGAGGCAATACCGAAAGCGATGGCCAGGGGGAGGGCCACGATGCCTACGACGATGCCGGCCACGAGGTCGGCCTTAAACCGGGCGGCATTGTAGCCGCGCAGAGCCTGGACTATTGCCGGGCGATAATCGATGGGTCCTGAAAATTTCATAGCAGCGTGAAGGACTCGGAAAAATATGATGAATTATTGGAAACTCTGAAAGAAGTTGCAAAAGTAAGACTTTTTTTGCACCCGGAGACAATATTAATGAGGAATTTGGAATGAGGAATGAGGATTTGGGGGGCCTCAGCGGATGGTGACGCCCGTGGGGCAGACGTAATAGAGGTTGCGGGTGGCGCGGGTGGTGGCGGTATAGAGCCAGCGGTAATAGTCTATGCCGAGCATCTCCGGAGGGATGAACCCCATATCGACATAGACCTCCTCCCATTGGCCGCCCTGGCTCTTATGGCAGGTCACGGCATAGGCATATTTGACTTGAAGTGCCGAAAAATAGGGGTCGGCGCGGAGCATCTTAAGCCGGGCGCTCATGGGAGTGTCGGGAGTGAAGAGATCTGGGTCGGCAAGGATGTCGGAGGCGAGCTGATTGAGGCGCTCGGGCTCGAGCGAGGGTGTCTCGCTGGTGAGGGTGGAGAGCATTATCTTGGCCTGAAGGGAGATGTCGCGGTCGGGGAGATTGAGTTCCACGTCGGCAAAGCGGAGCCCGTAGCGATCCTCGGTGGCGATGATGCGCTCGATGATGGCTATATCGCCATTGGCGATGAAATCGAGGCCTCTCACCTTTGCGCTCCACATATAATTGTTTTTGGCTACCATGAGACGCTCGCCGCGGCAAAGCTCCTCCTCGCGGTCGAGGATACGGGAGCGTATCGATGAGTTATAGGCCAGGGCGCGCCTGTTGCTGCGTGTCACGACGATGGTGTTTTCGCTGCCCGCGCGGCTATAGCTGTCGGCAATGGCATCCTCGAGATCGGCGCTCTCGATGATCCTGACATCATCGAAAGCCGATGCGTGGATAACCGGACTGACGACCCCCTCCTCGCTCCCCCGGGCCTTGTCGACGCGTATCTTGCGGAGGGCGCGCCGGAGCCAGGTGGCATTGAAGAGGATGCCGCTGTCGGAGGCCTGGCGGACGGTCTGGGTCATCGTGGCGTGCCACACCCTCAGGCCGAGACCTTTGAGCCGGGCCACATCCATCGCTGGGCTCTCGATGGCGCCTACCGGGGGGAGCTGGGCGTTGTCGCCCAGGAGGATCATCCTGCACCCCTCGCCTGAGTAGACATAGTAGACGAGGTCGTCGAGGAGCGACGGCCGCCCCTCGGTGGAGTTGTCGGCAATCATCGAGGCCTCATCGACGATAAACACGGCATCGCGCATCGTGTTGTCGGCCACCGAGACAAAGCCGCCCGTCTCGCCCGGAGCCGGGGCGCGGTAGATGCGGCGGTGGATGGTCGAGGCAAAGGCGCCGGCATAGTTGCCGAAGACCTTGGCGGCGCGTCCGGTAGGGGCAAGGAGCACCGTAGGGCGGTTGATCTCCCTGAGGGCCTTGACAAGAGCGCCCATGAGCGAGGTCTTGCCGGTGCCGGCATATCCGGCCAGGAGGAAGACGGAGTCGCTCGGCTGCTCATCGGAGCAGAAGCGCGCCAGGGCTGCCAGCACCTCCACCTGCTGGTCGGTGGGGGTGTAAGGGAGATTGAGGAAGATGCGTTCGGCCAGTTCGTTGATGTCCACTTGCAGGGTGTCAGGTTTTTAGGAGGCGGTGATCAGCGCTTATCGACGTTGCCTTCATAAAAGTTGACAAAGGCGCGGTTGACAAGGCGCATGCCGCCGGGGGTGGGATAGTCGCCGGAGAAATACCAGTCGCCGGGAGCCGATGGGACAGCCTCGTGGAGCCCCTCGAGACTCTGGAAGATGAGCTCCACCTCGGCTGTGACCTCGGGGGGAGTGAGCATCCGGGCTATCTGGGCCGAAATCTCCTCGGG
Organism: uncultured Bacteroides sp.; assembly: GCA_964488335.1. Classification (GTDB taxonomy): domain Bacteria; phylum Bacteroidota; class Bacteroidia; order Bacteroidales; family Muribaculaceae; genus Paramuribaculum. Next base: position 7,232 of record CAZAUV010000042.1, on the reverse strand, counting down.
GGAGAAGGGGCGGTAGATGGCCTTGACATGATTTACCTCCGAGGCATCGCCGCCGGGAGCGAGGGCCTCGAGGCAGCGGCGGTAGGTGTCGTTGATCACCGAGTCCATACCCCTCTGGCGGAGGAGCTCAATGGCAGCGCGGAAGGCGATAAACTCGCCCATGCGGCTCATGTCTATGCCGTAATAGTCGGGATACCTCACCTGGGGGGCTGAGGACACCACGACAATCTTGCGGGGATGGAGGCGGTCAAGGATGCGGAGGATGGAGCGGCGCAGGGTGGTGCCGCGGACGATGGAGTCGTCGATCACCACGAGAGTGTCTTCGCCATCGGCCACGCATCCATAGGTCACGTCATAGACGTGGGTGGCCAGGTCGTTGCGCGTCGGGCCCTCTGAGATGAAGGTGCGCAGCTTCACGTCTTTGATAGCAATCTTCTCGATGCGCAGGCGGCGGGCGAGGATCTGGGCGAGCGCCTCGCTGTCGACGGCCCCTCCGGAGGCTATGAGAGCCTTGATCTCAGAGACCTTTCCCTGCTCGAGGATAGCCTGAAGGCCCTCACACATGCCTATGAACGCCACTTCGGCCGTGTTGGGAATGAAGGACACGACGGTGTGGGCAAGGTCGCTTCCGGCAGCGCGAAACACCCTCCCGGCCAGGGAGCGGCCAAGGGCTTTGCGCTCGCGGTAGATATCGGCATCAGAGCCCCGCGAGAAATAGATGCGCTCAAAGGAGCAACGCTCATTGCGCCCCTCGGGGAGGATCTGCTCGATGCGCCAGGAGGAGTCGGGCTCAACGATGAGCGCCGAGCCGGGGCGTAGCTCCCTGACGGCATCAAAAGAAATGTTGAAGACCGTCTGGAGCACCGGCCTCTCCGAGGCGAGGGCAATGATCTCCTCGTCGGCATAATAGAAAGCGGGTCGGATGCCATGGGGGTCGCGCAGGGCAAACATATCGCCCGAGCCTGTGGCGCCGCATATCACATAGCCGCCGTCCCAGAGGGGGGCGGAGTCGGCCAGGACGCGCCCCATGTCGAGGCGGTGCTCTATGGTGTGGGTGAGCTCCGGCTCGGGCAGCGAGTCGCGATAGAGGCGGTAGAGACGCTGGTTTTCAGTGTCGAGGGCATAGCCGAGCTGCTCGAGGAGCATCACGGTATCGGCATAGATGCGGGGATGCTGACCGCGGGCCACGATAGACTCGAATATCTCCTCAACATTGGTCATGTTGAAGTTCCCGCAGAGCATCAGGTTGCGGCTGGGCCAGTTGTTGCGTCGCAGGAAGGGGTGGACATAGCTGATGCCGCTCTTGCCGGTGGTGGAGTAGCGCAGATGGCCCATATAGGTTGGGCCGATGAAGGGAGCATACATATCGGCCTGCTCCGGAGTCATCTGCTCCAGTCCCTCGGCCTGGAGGCGGGGGAGGATAGAGTCGAAAATCTCGCGGATGGCCCCTGAGCCGAGAGCCCTCTCGCGGAAGACATATTCCGAGCCGGGAGGGGCGGCCTGCTTGACCACGCCGATGCCGGCGGCTTCCTGGCCGCGATTGTGCTGCTTCTCCATCATCAGATAGAGCTTGCTCAGACCGTAGGCATAGGTGCCATATTTCTCTTTGTAATAAGCTAAGGGCTTGCGGAGGCGCAGCAGAGCCACTCCACATTCATGCTTGAGAGGTTCCATTGTCGGGAGGGGGAGAGGGAGGATTACATTGTTGTCAGGCCGGCGCCCTCGATTTTGTGGCGCAGGGCCGCCATCTTCTCTTCGAGAAGCACTTTATTATATTCAAAGGGGATAACCTTGATAAACTGGCGGACGGCATTGCCCCAGTCGTCGAGTAGGCGGCGCGCCAGAGGCGACTGAGTATATTTCAGATGGGCCGAGATGAGGCGCTTGAGCTCACGGTTGTCGCCGGCGTCTTCGATGAGCGAGAGCTCTACCATCTCCATGTTGCAGAAGTAGTCGAAATTGCCGTCGGGGTTCCAGACGTAGGCCACTCCGCCGCTCATGCCGGCGGCAAAGTTGCGTCCGGTGGGGCCGAGGACCACACACCGCCCTCCTGTCATATACTCGCAGCAATGATCGCCCACGCCCTCTACGACAGCCATAGCCCCTGAATTGCGGACGCAGAAGCGCTCGCCGACGCGCCCATTGACATAGAGCTCGCCCGAAGTGGCGCCATAGAGGATGGTATTGCCCGCGATGATATTGAGCTCGGGAGCAAAGGTGGCACCCGCGGGAGGGACGATGGCGATGCGGCCTCCTGACAGGCCTTTGGCTACATAATCGTTGGCTTCGCCCTCGAGGCGGAAGGTGACGCCCCGGGGGAGGAAGGCGCCGAAGCTCTGGCCGGCGGAGCCGCGGAAGGTGATGGTGATGGTGTCGTCGGGCAGGCCGGCGGCTCCGTTGCGGCGGGCAATCTCGCCCGAAAGCATGGCTCCTATGGCGCGGTCGGTGTTGGTCACGTCATATTCCAGCTCAATGGGCACGGCTCGCTCTATAGCCGGGGCTGAGCGGGCTATGATGCGGCGGTCGATGACGCCGGCCGTATCGTGGACCATATTGATGGTGTGGCGGATTGAGCCCCGGGCCTCCGGCTCGGTGTAGAGCAGTCGCGAGAAGTCGAGATCGGATGTCCGGGCCGAGCTGACACCCTCGCGGCGCTTCAGGAGGTCGGCGCGGCCGATGATCTCATCGAGGGAGCGGACCCCGATGGCGGCGAGCTCCCGGCGCACGGCGCGGGCGAGGAAGCGGAAGTAGCGCACCACATGGTCGGGCGAGCCGCGGAATTTCTTGCGCAGCTCGGGGTTTTGAGTGGCCACACCCATGGGGCATGTATTGAGATGACACTTGCGGACCATCATACATCCCAGGGCGATGAGCACGGCTGTGGAGAAGCCATATTCCTCAGCCCCGAGCATGGCAGTGATGATGATGTCGCGGGCGCTCTTGAGCTGGCCGTCGGCCTGGAGTTTTATCTGCCCTCTGAGATTATTGATCACGAGGGTCTGCTGCGTCTCGGCCAAGCCTATTTCCAGAGGCAGACCGGCATAGCGTATGGAGCCGGCGGGAGAGGCTCCGGTGCCACCTTCGGCGCCCGAGATGGTGATGAGATCGGCCTTGGCCTTGGCAACGCCGGCTGCTATGGTGCCCACCCCGCTCTCGCTGACGAGCTTCACCGAGATGGCAGCCTCGGGATTGACATTGTTGAGGTCAAAGATGAGCTGGGCGAGGTCTTCGATGGAGTAGATGTCGTGGTGGGGAGGGGGTGATATGAGCGATATTCCGGGGATGGAATGTCGCGTCTTGGCGATGATCTTGTCTACCTTGAAGCCCGGGAGCTGACCCCCTTCGCCCGGCTTGGCGCCCTGGGCCACCTTAATCTGGATTTCATCGGCGTTGACAAGATATTCGGCCGTCACGCCGAAGCGCCCGGAGGCAATCTGCTTCACGGCCGAGCGGGCCGAAGAGCCGTCGGGGCGCGGGGCGAAGCGCTCGGCCAGCTCGCCACCCTCGCCGGTGTTGCTCCGGCCGCCGATGGCGTTCATGGCAATGGCTATAGCCTCGTGGGCCTCGCGGGATATGGAGCCAAACGACATGGCTCCGGTGACGAAGCGGCGCATTATCTCCTCCTCGGTCTCTATCTCATCGAGGGGGAGCGGATGCTCGGCGCGGGGATAGTCGAGGAAGTCGCGGATAAAGATGGGATGGTCGCTGTTGTCACACGCCGCGAGAAACTCCTCGAAGGCCTCGAAGGAGTCGTCGCGGACGGCTTTCTGGAGGAGGCGGATATTGGTGGGGTTCCAGGCATGGGGGTCGCCGTTGCTCCGGTAGCCGTAGAGGCCATAGTTGGGGAGGGGAGCGGAAGGCGCATCTTCCGGGGCGAAGCCTTCGGCATGGAGCATGAGGATGTCGCGGCAGAGGTCAGCGAGGCTGAGGCCCCCGATTTTGGAGGGCGTGGAGCCGAAATAGTCGGTCATTATCTCCTGCCCGAGACCGATGGCCTCGAAGAGACAGGCGCCCTGATAGCCGGTCAGAGTGGATATGCCCATCTTGGATATGACCTTCAGGAGGCCGTTGTCGATGGCCTTGATATAGTTCTGGCGGGCCGTGTCAGCATCGAGGCGCAGGGTGCCGTCCTCCACCAGGCGGTCAATAATGGCGAAGGCAAGGTAGGGATTGACAGCCGATGCGCCATAGCCCGAGAGGAGGGCGAAGTGCATCACCTCGCGGGCTTCGGCGGTCTCTACGATGAGGGCCGTCTGGATGCGTTTCTTGCGCGAGATCAGATGATGGTGGACTGCCGAAGTGGCGAGCAGGGCCGGTATCGGGGCATGGGTAGCGTCGACGTCGCGGTCGCTCAGGATGATGTAGTTACACCCCTCGTCGACAGCGTCTTCGGCCATGCGACACAGGAGGGCAATGGCGCGGCGCAGACCCTCAGGGCCCGATGAACACTCAAAGCTCATCGGGAGCTTGCGGGTCACGAAGCCCTTGTAGCGCAGATTGCAGAGGATATCGAGCTCGCGATTGGAGAGGATGGGGCGCTTGAGCTCCACCATCTTGCACATCTCGGGCGAGAAATGGAAGAAGTCGCCGCCAATGTCGCCTATATAGCTGTCGAGGTTCATCACCAGGCTCTCGCGCAGGGGGTCGATGGGAGGATTTGTAACCTGGGCGAAGTGCTGGCGGAAATAGCTGAAGAGACTTTGCGGGTGGGTTGAGAAGGGTGCGGCGGGGGTGTCGCTGCCCATAGAGCCGATTGGCTCTTTGCCTGTGGTGACCATCGGGATAATCACCCGCGAGAGGTCTTCGGCTGTGTAGCCGTAGGCGCGGAGGAGCCGGTCATATGCTGCCACGGCATTGCCCACTCGTCGCCCGGAGCTGATGCGGTCGAGCTTCACGCGGCGGCTCTCGAGCCAGGAGCGGTAAGGGTGTTGTGAGGCCAGCCGCTCTTTGATCTCGGGGTCATAGTGGATGGTGCCCTTCTCGATGTCGACGAGGATAATCTTGCCGGGACGGAGACGGCCGCGCTCCTTTATCTCCGAAGCCTCGAAGGGGAGCACACCGGCCTCGGAGGCGATGACCATGGTGCCCCCCTCGGTGATGAGATAGCGGGCGGGGCGGAGGCCGTTGCGGTCGAGCATGCCTCCGGCATATCGGCCGTCGGAGAAGAGGAGAGCCGCGGGGCCGTCCCATGGCTCCATGAGTATGGAGTGGTATTCAAAGAAAGCCTTGAGGTCGGGCGAGATGGGGTTTTTGTGATTGAAGCTCTCAGGGACGAGCATCGCTAAGGCATGGGGTAGGCTCATGCCGGCCATGACGAAATATTCGAGCACATTGTCGAGCGACGCGCTGTCGCTCATGTCGGGCTGGATGATGGGAGTGAGGTCGGCATCGCCGAAGGCTTCGGGGCGCAGGACACATTCCCTGGCCTTCATCCAGAGGCGATTGCCGTTGATGGTGTTGATCTCGCCGTTGTGGCCAAGGATGCGGAAGGGCTGGGCCAGGGACCAGGTAGGGAAGGTGTTGGTCGAGAAGCGGGAGTGGACCAGGGCCATGGCCGAGGTCAGGCGCGGGTGGGTCAGGTCGGTGAAGTAGTGGCGCAGCTGCATCGACGAGAGCATACCCTTATAGACTATGGTGCGCGACGAGAGGCTGACGACATACATCCCTTCGCTGCCGGGAATGCCGGAGGCGGCCACGGCCTTCTCGATGGCGCGGCGCAGGAGATAGAGCCGCGGCTCCATAGGGAGGGTGGTCTCCTCGTCGGTGACAAAAATCTGCCTTATGACCGGCTCGGCCGAGCGAGCCACCGGGCCGAGCATCGAGTTGTCGACGGGGACATCGCGCAGGGGGAGCATCGTCAGGCCGCTGCGCTCCACTTCGGCAGTGATTATCTCCTCGATGGCCCGGCGCGCTTCCGTGTCGGTCGGGAGGAAGATGAGGCCGGTGCCGTAGCGGCCGCGCTCGGGGACGGGGATACCCTGGAGGAGGATAAACTCGTGGGGTATCTGGAGCATGATGCCGGCGCCGTCGCCGGTGTCGGGGTCGGCGCCTTCGGCTCCTCGATGGGTCATGTGCTCCAGGACCGAGAGAGCCTTCTCCACGAGCTGATGGTTCTTGACACCGTTGATGTTGACCAACAGGCCTACACCGCAGGCGTCGTGTTCATTCTCCCTGCGGTATAGGCCCTTATGGTTAAGGGGCTGTTTCATTGAAGCGGTGTTAGCGGATGAAGAGGAGCTCGCGGTATTTGGGCAGAGGCCATATCTCATTGTCTACCATGAGCTCGAGCTTGTCGATATGATAGCGGATGGTGTCCATATGGGGCACTACGGTGTCGTGGTAGGCGATGGCCTTGTCGCGCTCGCTCTCGATGCGGTTGGCAACCTTGCGGGCGGCCACCATTGCTCCCACTTCATCCTTGATGATGCGGATATGGTCGGCCATGCGCTCAATGGTGGCCAGGTCGGGAGCCGAGAGAGACTCTGCTTTGTCGGCGGGGAACACGGCGCGGATCTTGGTCACATTGTCGAGAAGAACTGACTGATAGCGCGTGGCCACGGGCAGGATATGGTTGATGGCCAGGTCGCCCAGGACGCGGGCTTCGATCTGCACCTTCTTGGTATACATCTCCCACTTGACCTCGTTGCGGGCCTCGAGCTCCACGCGGTTGAAGACACCGGTAGACTTAAACATCTCAATCGACTCGGGGCGGAGATAGGCGTCGAAGATCTTGGGGACGGAGGTCTCGCAGTCGAGGCCGCGGCGCTCTGCCTCGGCCTTCCATTCGTCGGAATAGCCGTTGCCGTCAAAATGGATGGGGGCCGATGCGATGATAAGGGCGCGTATCTCCTCGAGGAGGGCGTGGCGGAGAGTCTCACCCTTGGCGATGCGGGCGTCAACCTTGGCCTTGAAGTCGGTGAGCTGCTCGGCCACGGCGGCATTGAGGGCTATCATGGCGGAGGCGCAGTTGGCGCTGGAGCCGACGGCGCGGAACTCGAAGCGATTGCCGGTGAAGGCAAAGGGCGACGTGCGGTTGCGGTCGGTGGCGTCGAGGATGATCTCGGGTATCTGGCTCACGCCCACGGTGATGCCCTCTTTGTCGCTGACGGCCTCGAGCTCGTCGTTGGTCGAGCGGGCTATGTGGTCGAGGATGCCCGAGAGCTGGGTGCCGGTGAAGATGGAGATGATGGCAGGGGGCGCCTCATTGGCGCCGAGACGGTGGGCGTTGGTGG
>CAZAUV010000041.1:4137-16860 GCA_964488335.1 uncultured Bacteroides sp. | reverse complement strand
CACCCACGAAGGCCTCTCGAAGGACTATGAGGTGTCGTGTGAGGAGCTCGACTTCCTCAACGATATCGCGCGCGAGTGTGGCGTAACCGGCTCCCGCATCATGGGCGGCGGCTTCGGCGGCTGCACCGTCAACCTCGTTGCCGACGACAAGTATGACACCTTCGTGGCCACCGTCCTCAGCCGCTTCAACGAGAAGTATGGCCACGAGCCCATGATCTATCCCGTAATCGTATCCGACGGCTCGCGTCGCTACGAAGAGCAGGACTAATCCCTTTCACACCCCCTCAACGATAAATCCCCCGCTTATGATTAAGGCAGGAATTGCCGGAGGAGCCTCTGACGTAGCCGGCGAACTGATACGCATCCTTGGCAGCCACCCCGACGTAGAAATCGTATGGGTCAACGAGCCCGACCTCGACGGCACCCCCGTGGCCGACATCCACCGCGGCCTGCGGGGCGACACCTATCTCCGCTTCTCGGCTGAGGTAGATGCGCCGGAGGCCGATGTGATATTTCTTTGCTTCACTTCCCCCTCGGAGAGCGAAAGCTTCATCAGGCGCAACGACATCCCCGACTCTACCCGCCTCATTGATTTCAGCGACCGGTTTATCGCCGACGCATTCCGGAGTCACCCCTCTCCCGACGCTTCCGCGCGCCCGGGAGAGTGGGTCTTCGGCCTGCCGGAGCTTATGCGCAAGCCCCTTGTAAGAGGGGCCACAAGGGCCGTTGTCCCCTCCCCGCTGGCCACTGCCGTGACCATCGGCCTCCTCCCCCTGGCCAAGGCCGGCCTTCTCAACGCCCCGCTGACCATCGCCGCCACGGTGTCGGCAGCCGAAGGGGTTGCCGGCGAGACAGTGGCGCTGATCGACCATGAGGCCCTCGACCACTGCCGGATGGCCCTGACCACCCTTCTGCCCGAGGGGGCTGCCCCGGTGCCCGAACTGACCACCGTCATCACCTCGGCAGGCTGGCGCTGCGGCACCGTCGTCACGGCTTTCCTCGACTCTCCCGCCCCGCTTGATGAGCTAATCAAGGTATATGGCGACTTCCTTGACGACCACAACTTTACCTTTATCATCGACGAGCTACCGGTCCTGGCCGACGTGGCGGGCACCAACAAGACCCTCATCCACCTCGACGAGGTAGCGGGCCGGACCACCGTCACCGTGGCGCTCGACGACACTCTCAAAGGCTCTGCCGCCAACGCCGTCCATCTGATGAACCTCATCTTCGGCCTCTCGGAGCGCGTGGGTCTCACTCTCAAAGCCTCCGGCATCTGACCTTCGGCGTGATAACCCTGACAGGATGGGCGTAGAAATTCTGTTTTCGCAATCGTATATGACGCTCAATTCCTGGGTGATGGCAAATATCATCCAGCTTGGGACTCAGAGTTTCTGCGACCGATTTGTCGACTTCAAAATCGATCCCGGACGGCGCCTTTATGACCAAATGGTTCCCGCTGCCAGATGCGGTGTTGCCAATATCGCTGAAGGCTCGGCCCGATATTCCACCTCGTTAGAAACGGAAATGCGCCTTCTTGACGTGGCGCGGGCAAGCATAGATGAGGTGCAGGGCGACTTTTTCAACTTCCTTCTCCGCCATAAGGCCGATGTATGGGCTATATGACATCCTGATAGAGAAGCAATCTGGCGCATTGTGCTTGACCGACCGGTCTACTCCAATAGCCTCCTGCATGATGCGGCACACCATATTCTCAATCAGAAGGCAAAATATGACTCATGGGTCGAGAACTCCGATCCTCTGATAGCGGTTAATGCCATGCTGATACTTTGCACTCGCATCAATAAGATGCTGGAGTCGCAGCTTAAGCAAATTCGTAACCGATTCAGAGTGCAAGGCGGTTTTACAGAAAACATGACGGCGGAGCGTCTTGAAGCTCGCCGCAAACAAGCGTCTGAGACCAATTCACCCGCTTGCCCTAAATGTGGCAAGCCTATGCTGCGCCGGACTCAGACAAAGGGCAGCATGATTGGACGCGAATTTTGGGGATGCTCCGATTATCCTCATTGTAACGGCATCAGGAACATAGACTCGCAGAGCTGACAGGCTGTCATCAGTCTTAGAGGCGACCTTGATTTATCATGTTTAATCTTGATTTATCTTGATTAATCATGTTTAATCATGAGCGGCCTCATGGGACCCAACCGGCTCTCAACCTTTTAGTGGGCTGTGGCGCGGTAGGCGGCTATCACGGCTTGTGTGAAGCCGGCATCTTCCATGGCGTTGAGGCCGCGGATGGTGATACCTCCGGGGGTGGTCACCCTGTCGATTTCAGTCTCGGGATGGGAGCCGGGCTCGAGGAGGAGGGCTGCGGCGCCCCGGAGGGTGTGGCTGATGATCTGCTGGGCCCTCGAGGGCTTGATGCCGGTCTCTACAGCTGCCTCCATCGAAGCGCGGACATAGCGCATTGCAAAAGCTATGCCGCAGGAGCCGAGCGCCGTCATGGCGAGCAGCTCGCCGGGGGCTATCGGCTCTACGGCGCCCAGTCGGCTGAAGAGCCGGGCAGCCACCTCGGCCCCCCGGGGGGATGAGGCGGTGATGAAGGTCATAGAGGCGCAGAGGGCTGCGGCAGTGTTGGGGATGGCTATGGCTATCTCCGGAGTGCCGCCGGGCACTGTCAGCCGCTTTTCGAGCTCAGCCAAATCCACTGAGGGGCACACCGAGATGAAGGTCTTACAGGGCATCTCCTCATTAATTCGGTGTGATATTTCTTCGGTCACCTCGGGTATCACTCCGGGCTTGAGGCCCAAGATAATGGTGTCGGCCGCTATGGCTGCCTCTACATTGTCGGAGGTGACCCTGACCCCGAGCGCCGCATAGCGGGCGAGGCGGTCGGTATGAGGATTGGCGAGGATGAGCGAAGCGGGGGCCATTCCTGAGCGGAGAAGACCGTCGGCGATGGCGCCGCCCATGTCGCCCACGCCTATGATAGCTACTTGGTTCATGCTTGTGGTGTTGAAGGGTTGGGAATAAGGATAAATCGGCCGTCGCGATAGGCCCATGCCACCAGCTCCATGCCGATGAGACTGATGATGAGCGCCTCGGCGCGGGCCTTGGGGATGGCCAGGGCTGAGGCGAGGCTCTCGGGAGTGAGACTCCCCCGGCGACCGAGCAGGTCGATGGCGGCGGCGAGCATAGGGGCATCAAGCGACGCTTCGGGCGCGCTCTGCCGCCATGCGCTGACCATCAGGGGATGGGCCACGATATTCTCGTCGGCCACGCGGTAATAGGCCCTCCAGCGGCCGTCGGGCTCCTGCGCCATGACGGGACGACGCCCCCCGGCGGCTTCTATCTCGGCCCTGATGACCGTCAGCGACCCTTCGCAGCGGAAGGCCGTGAAGCGCAGACTGACCTCGGGCGAGCAGTAGAGGCTCGCAGCCTGCTCCACGACGAAGATATCCTCCTCATTGCGCACTCCGGCAATAACCCCGTTGTCCTTCACTCCGATGAGCAGGCGCCCTCCGTCGTTATTGGCAAAAGCACTGATGGAGCGAGCTATCTTCCGGGCGTCGGAGATGGCATATTTGAAGTCTTGATGCTCATGCTCCCCCTCTTCAATGAGGGAGGCGATGTAGAAGGCTCCGCGTATAGGCCGGAGGTCTTTCATTGTCGGCTACTGATGGTGTTCAGGGGTTGATCTGACCGAGGAGGTCAGAGATGAGGGCAAAGGTGCGCTCAGGGGCGGCGGTCCAGAATGATGAGTATTGGGCGGCATTGTCGTCGGTCGCGCCGGGGGTGTCGCTGACCACCCTGATGGCTATCATAGGTATTCCGGCCGAGGCGCATACCTGCGCTATGGCGGTCGACTCCATCTCTACAGCCATCACATCGGGCTGCTTGCGGCGGATTTCGGCCACCTCCTCAGGGGTGGAGATAAAGGAGTCGCCCGAGCATATCAGCCCGTGGATCACGCCCTCGCGAGGGGCGAGAGCCGGGAGCGCGAGGATGTCGGCCGGCGGAGTGAAATATTCGGGAAAACCGTCGGCTACACACGGCTTGGTCCCGGGGCCACACCACACATCGTGGTAGGCCAGGCGCGAGCCGACCACTACGTCGAGCACCCCGGCACCACCGCCTGTGCCACCGGCCACACCGGTTGAAATCACCAGGTCGGGATTTAGCGAGGCAATGATGTTCATGGCGGCCATGGCGGCATTGACCTTGCCTATGCCGCTTTTGGCCACGATAATCTCAGCGCGGCCAAAGGTGCCGGCAAAGTCGCTCAGCAGGGCCACTTCCTTGTCCATCGCGGCCAGGACCACGATGCGTCGATATTTGTCAGTCATCAGATAAAGAGAGTGATTAAGACATAGAGGCCATGGGCGACGAGGGCAGCGAAGAGGCCGCCGACGGTGTGGGCGAGGATAGCCTTGGGGGTGAGCTCGCGGTAGCCTAAAGAGTCGAGCATGGCGGTGTGGGTCGAGAGATAGCCGCTCCAGCACATGCCTATGGCGGTGAAGACGGCGATGGCATTGCCATCGGCCCAGCCCTGCTCAAGGAAGCCGGGGACGAGGCCCAGAGCAGCTCCTACGGCGCCGAGGGCCGTGATGGGGAAGGCCACCAGATGGGGATCATGGAAGCCGAAGAGCCATTCAAAGACGATATTGATTTTTGAGGCGAGCCAGGGGAGGATCTCTATACCCTCATAGGCTGCACCGGTGTATTGGCCCGTCGACGAGGGGCCGAAGGTGAGGATCATCACGAGGGTGGAGATGATGAGCACGCCCGGGATGATGGCGATGCCCACGTCGACACCCGTCCGGCCACCGTCGAGGAGCGAATTGAGGGTGCGGATAAAGACGCTCTTCTCCTTCGGAGCTTCCTGCTCGGGCGCCGAAGCCCGGTCGGCAGTGCCGCTGTCAGAGGCAGCCGATGCGGCCACCGAGGCATTTTCGTGGAGGAAAGCGGGATATTGCTTAATGACGAAATATTGCATGATACGGGTAGACACCACGCAGCCGAAGAAGGCCCCGACGAAGCCCACGCAGGGAGCGAGGAAGAAACCCTGGCCCACCATGAAGACCATCACCAGGAGGCCCATGCCGAAGGCCGTGCCGAAATTGGTCAGCGAGATATACTGAAACTTCTTGAAGTAGCTGCTGAAGCGCTTGTCCTGGGCCAGGGATATGATGGCGGGATTGTCGGAGAGGAAGGTCATCACCGCGCCGAGGGCGGCCACGCCCGGCAGGCGGAAGAGGGGGCCCATCAGCGGACGGAGGATTTTCTCGATGAGGCTCACCACGCCAAACTCCACGAAGAGTCGGCCGAGGGCGCCGGTGACCACACATATGCCCATCAGGTAGAAGACGGTGTTGAGCAGCAGGTCGTGGGCCGTGTGCATGATGGTATTGAGCATATTGGCCACGCCCATCTTCACTCCTATGAAATAAAAGAGCCCGAAGACGAGGAGGAGGCATATGATACCCGAGGGGACGGAATTGGCCAGTGAGCGGCGGCGCGGCTTGGCCTTGATGTCGGTCTCAGTGACCACGGGCGATTGTTGCAGTTCCATGATAATGCTTGATTGAGAGAGAATAAGAGCGATTTAAGGATTTCAGCGCTTGATCGAGAGGATATTCATATCCCATTTGACGCCGAGGTCTACGATGCAGGTCTTATTGTGCATCACGTCGGCCTGATTGGCGTTGCGGCCCCAGGAATAATAGGCATTGGCGTGGAGGCGCAGGGTGCCGATATTCTTGGAGAAGGGATAAAACTCAAGTCCGCCGCCGGCCATCTTGAGCTCCGTGCCGGGGAGCACTGTGGCATCGGCCGGTGTCCCGGAGTGGTTGACATCATAGGTCATCTTGGCATGGAGGCGCCAGCGTGAGGAGGGGCGGAACGAGAGCTCGCCCATCACGGAGCAATCCTTGAAGAGAAATGTCTGATGAGCGGCTGCGCGGTTCATCAGGTCGAGCTCCAGGGCCCATTTGCTGCTGAGGTCAATCCTGTTGCCGAGGGCTATATAATTGATATAGCGCCCGGGGGCATATTCCAGGAGGTTGACCGACCAAAGGGGCGAGAAGATGCCGTGAGAGCCGCTCCAGTAGAGATTGTAGGCATACATATTGCGGTTGGCCGCAGTGAAGAACGGGCTCTCGCAAAATTGCAGCATCAGCTTGTCGGAGGGGGAGAAGGAGTAGGCAGCCGAAGCTCCTATCTGATAGCAGGGGATATTGTTCCAAAACACGGAGCAGCTGTAGAGGTCGATGGGGGCGCGGTCATATTCCCATCCGCCGATGGCCACCACCTGCTTGCCGCCGGCAAGAGTCCAGCTGCCGGTCTTCCACTGGAGATAGACCCAGTCGGTGGCGTCGAAGAATGAGCGGTCGGAATGTTGCTTATTGAGGCGCTGACGCCATGAGTAGGAGAGATTGTCGGTGATGTTGCCGTCGAGGCGCACGTTGATATACTTGCCCAGGAAACCGGTGTTGGAGCCTACGGTGGTGCCGTCGAGCCAGTCGCGCTGGTAGTCGAGGCGGGTCTCCACCCTGAGGGTGGCCACCGACTCCTTCGGTGCGGGAGTGGAAGTCTCTGTCTCAGCGGCGCGGGCCGGAAGGGCGGCTGCGGCAAGGATGAAGAGCGAGGGGATGATAGCAGATTTCATTTCGTTCAGTGACGGGGGGAGTGGTATTCTTTTTGATGGATAGATTGGATTAGCTTTGGTAATGGGCCAGGCCTATCGAGAGGACACTGAGCTTAGCCTCCGGAAGGGCTCTGTGGAGAGCCCGCAGGCCGTCGCGCATGGTGGCGCCGGTGGTGATGATGTCATCGACCAGGAGCAGGTGAGGCGAGGGGTTGCCGCGCAGGGAGCGGGGGGCCCGGCGGGCGCGATAGTCGCCGGCAACGTTGGCAGCGCGCTCCGCGGCCGAGCGGTGGGTCTGGGTGGAGTGGCGCCTCGGGAGGCTGAGGATATCCGTGGCGACGGGGATGGATGTCTCGCGGCTGAGGCCCCGGGCGAGAAACTCCGTCTGATTATACCCCCGGGCCATGCGGCGGCTCCAGTGGACCGGGACAGGCACTAAAGCATCAATGCCGTCAAAAAAGCCCGATGACTTTATCTCGGCGGCATATATCCGCCCTAAGAGCGCGATGATGGAGGGGCGGGAGCGATATTTGGCCGAGAGGATGAGATTGGTGGCCGACGAGCCGCGATAGTAGTGAAACATCGAGGCGGCGCGATCCACCAGCACATGGTTGTCGCTCACACGATGATGGATATCATTATCCTCGGCCGCGAGGTGAAACATGGTCCGCGGCAGGGCCGTCAGGCAGCTCAGGCAGATATGCCGCTCGCCGTCGGTGAGCGGGCCGGCACACATCTCGCATACCGGCGGCAGGAGCCAGTTGGCCACAGCGTCGGGCAGGTGCCTGAGCCGGGCGCCGAGACTCAGGGCCATAGCTCCTCGCCCTCCCCGGCGTCTTCCGATGCTGAGCCGACGACGGCTCTGACGGCGCGGCTGATAAGATCGCTCTCAAAGCCGCGCCCGGCGGCAAAGGCATAGAGCTTGCGGCGCAGCTCATAGGGCTCAGGGGCGGCAGAGGCGAGGGAGCGCATCTTGGAGCGGAGGATTGCCGTCAGCCGCTCCTCATATTCGTCAGGGTCGAGGGCATCGAGAGCCTCGGAGATATGCTCTCGCGCCAGGCGCTTGACTCTCAGCGCCATGGCAATCTTCCTCCGGCCCCAGCCGGCAAAGCGCATCTTATCTGCAGCAAAGGCGCGGGCATAGCGCTCAGGGTCAATGAAGCCCCGGTCGACGAGCTCATCGACCACCTTCTGAGCATCCCCGGCAGATAATCCCCGGCGGCGCAGGCGCGCCAAGGCATCGGCCGGGCATATCTCGGCTCGGGCGCAGGCGGCTGCCAGCTGCTGAAGGGCTTGTTGAGGGGTCGCGACTCTCATATCGGCTGCAAAAATAGACAAAAAACCGCTCATAATAAAAAAAAGTGACATCCCCGGGGCCGTAATTCCGCCGCTTATCATTATCTTTGCACATCTCTCCGGCGCCATTGCCCCCACCAACCCGTAAGCCCCTCTTACCGAAAAATGAGCCAATATAAAAAGATACTCCTCAAGCTGAGCGGCGAGAGCCTCATGGGCAGCCGCCATTACGGCATAGACCCCGAGCGCCTCAGCCAGTATGCCACCCAGATTGCCGAGCAGGCCGCTGCCGGCGTCAAGATTGCCATCGTCATAGGCGGCGGCAACATCTTCCGCGGCCTCGCGGGAGCCGCCCAGGGCTTTGACCGCGTCAAAGGCGACCAGATGGGCATGCTCGCCACGGTCATCAACTCGCTCGCCCTCTGCTCGGCCCTCGAAGCCATCGGCTGCAAGGCCAGGGTATTGACCGCCGTCAATATGTTTCCCATCGGCGAGCACTATTCCCCCGCCCGAGCCATCGAGACCCTCGACGAAGGCCGCGTGGCCATCCTCGCCGGCGGCACCGGTTGCCCCTTCTTCACCACCGACACCGGCGCTGCCCTCCGCGGAGTGGAGATAAAGGCCGACGCCATGTTTAAGGGCACCCGCGTTGACGGCATCTATACCGCCGACCCCGAGAAAGACCCCTCAGCGACCAAATTTGACCGCATCACCTACGATGAAGTCTATTCCCGCGGCCTCAAAGTCATGGACCTTACAGCCACAGCCCTCTGTATGGAAAACGACCTCCCCATCGTGGTCTTCGACATGGACACCCCCGGCAACCTCGCCAGAGTGCTCGCCGGCGAGCCCATAGGCACCATAGTCTACAAAGCCTGATCATTAATCCCGATTATTCATCCCCCACCCCAATCATATCATGGAAACGAAACCATATCTCGACGGCGCAAGCGAAAAGATGGAGCTGGCCGTCGCATATCTCGACGAAGCCCTCGCACGCATCCGTGCCGGCAAAGCCAACCCCAAGATCCTCGACGGCGTAAGAGTGGACTATTACGGCTCCCAGGTGCCTGTCTCCAACGTAGCCAACATAGCCTGCCCCGATGCCCGCACCATCACCATCACCCCATGGGAGAAATCGATGTTTCGCGAGATAGAGAAGGCCATCATCAACTCTGAGGTGGGCATCACTCCCGAAAACAATGGCGAGGTGATCCGCCTCGGCATACCCCCTCTGACCGAGGAGCGCCGCAAATCGCTCGTCAAGCAGTGTAAAGCCGAGGCCGAGCAGGCCAAGGTGAGCGTCCGCTCCGCCCGTCGCGACGCCATCGACGCCCTCAAGAAGGCCGTCAAGCAAGGTCTCCCCGAAGATGCCGGCAAAGACGCCGAAGCTGAAGTCCAGAAGATCCACGACCGCTTCCTCAAGCAGATCGACGACCTCTTTGCCACCAAGGAAAAAGAAATCCTTACCGTCTGACACCCTGCGCCGATGGACAATCCCTCTCCCGTCACCCCCACCGCCAATCCCCCCGAAGCCGACCGAGGCGTGATCATCACCGTCGGCCGACAGTTTGGCAGCGGCGGCCGTGAATTCGGCCGTAAGCTGGCCGACAGCTTCGGCCTACGCTATTTCGACCGCAAGCTCCTCTCCGAAGCCGCCAAGCGCGCCGGACTATCGACAGAGTTTTTTGAAAAAAGCGACGAAAAAGCCCCGTCGTTTATCGATGGCCTATATTCCTTTGCCGCCGGCCTCAACCCCATGAGCTATTTCCAGGGCTCAACGGCAATCGGCGACGACTCCATCTATCGCGCCCAGAGCGACTTCATCCGCCATCTCGCCGCCGAAGGCAATTGCGTCATAGTAGGCCGGTCGGCCGACTATGTCCTCCGCGACGACCCTCGCCTGGTGTCGATCTTTGTCCACGCCCATGAGGACGACTGCATCCGCCGCATCCTCGCCCGCGACCCCGAGATGGACCCCGAGAAGGTCCGCAACCGCATGAAGCGCGTCAACCGCACCCGCGCCGACTACTACAACTTCTACACCGACAAGACCTGGGGCGCAGCCGAGTCATATGACCTCACCTTCAACACCTCCCTCCTTCCGATGGACCACCTCGTTGACCTCACCGCCCAATATATCCGACACCGCTTCGGCATCCCCCTCCCCTTCAAGACCCACTGAACCTCCCCCCCCCGGGTGCCCCCGCCCCGGAGGCTAACGACATAAGCGATGGACCGGCTCCCGCCCGTGCGGCAGCCGGTCCACCGCTTTTATCACCCCCCCGCCACAACAGCCCCCGTCAGTTTTAGTCTGCACGCGACGGGGCGGTCATCCTCGTGATTATCCGCGGGGATTTTTTGATTTATTAGCATTGCGGATAGGGGCGATTTGGAGCTTTTTGCGTAACTTTGCATTTATCTTGGATTTGCTGTGGCAAACCTATAGTGTAATCAAATTGATATGAAAGCAAATAATCTCTCTATAAGCGATATAATCATTTATCTGCTGGGGCTGATTGTCGCTCCGCTCCTTGTCGCCTGCGACAAGGATGAGCCTGACCCTGAGCCTGAGGCTCTCCCCTCCCGCACGGTGATAGTCTATATGGTGGCTAACAACAATTTAGGCACCAGCGGCTATGACCGCCTTGACATCGATGAGATGAAGACGGCGGCTGCTTCCGGCGCCATCCCCCAGGGGAGTCATCTCATAGTCTACCACGCCAGGCGCCAGAATGCTCCCGAGCTGATCGAGATAACGGCCGAGGGCTCCAGGCGCCTCAAGGTCTATGACGGCGACTTCCGCACCGGCCTATCCCTTACGCCCGAGCGCTTTGACGAGGTGCTCACCGACATCGAGGAGATGGCTCCGGCCGATTCTTACGGTCTGGTGCTCTGGAGCCACGGCACGGGGTGGGTGGAGACCACCGGATCGCGCTCGACAGCCGATGAGCCATCGTCGAGCCGCGCCAACAGCCTTGTGTCCACCCAGTCGTTTGGCAATGACTATGGCTATGAGATGAGGGTGACCACGCTTGCCCGGGCGCTCGCCGGCCGCACTTTTGATTTCCTCTATTTCGACTGCTGCCTGATGGGCTCCGTAGAGGTCAGTTATGAGTTGCGCCATGTGGCTCCTGTCATCGTCTCATCACCCACGGAGCTTCAGGTCTATGGTATGCGCTACGATCTAAATCTGCCCCTCTTCTTCAACCGGAAAGATGACATGAAGAGCCTTATGACTAAGGCCGCGCGCAACACATTTAATTATTATAACGGCCTCCAGGAGCAGGAGCGTGCTTGCTCTATGGTGGTCATCGACACTGAGGCGCTCGAGCCGCTGGCCGAGGCCACCCGCGACATCATGGCCTCCGGCGCCACTCCCGCCGCCGGCTACTCCCCCCTCAGTTTCTACCGTTATTACAACGATGCCATAGTGGATATGGTCCACTATATCAAAGGCCTGGAGGGGGTTGACCCGGCCCTTGTCTCCGCTTGGCAGAAGGCTTATGATAAGGCCGTGATATATAAGGCGGCCACTCCGAGCTACGGACGTTATGACCTTACCGGATTTGGAGGCATGGCCTGCGCCCTGATAGCTTCGCCGACCGACAGCGGCCGCTGGGGCTACCGCAATCAGGCTTGGTGGACCGATGTTGTGAGCATCAACCCTTCGTTTAACCCGGAATAAGCCACCCTCCCCATGTTTCAGAGCTTCGACCCGATGACAATGCCGTTTGAGATGCCTGACTCAGTCCCTTCCATCCCAATCAAGGAGGGCTTGTCGGAGCTAAAAGGGCTCAGTCTCAGTGACTTTATCCACCGCCTGGCCGATGGAGCCGTTGATCTGGTGATCCATCTGACCATTGCGGTGGTGGTATTTTACCTGGGGCGCTTCATCATCAACCGCATCCACAAGCTGATAGCGGGGGTGATGGCGCGCCGGGCTGTGGACCTCTCGCTCTCGACCTTTATCCTCTCGATGGTCAAGATAGTGCTTTACTTCATCTTGATCATCACCGTAATAGGCATCCTGGGCATCAACACCAGCTCGTTTCTGGCTCTCTTTGCCTCGGCGGGCGTGGCCATAGGTATGGCTCTGAGCGGGACGCTCCAAAACTTTGCCGGGGGCGTGCTCATCCTCCTCCTGAAGCCTTATCGCATCGGCGACTATATTGAAGCTCAGGGTTTTGCCGGGACGGTGAAGGAGATACAGATTTTCCACACCATCATCAACACTTACGATAACAAGAGCATCATCATCCCCAACGGCGGCCTCTCCACAGGCTCCATCAACAACTGGAGCCGGGCAGCCACCCGCCGCGTCAGCTGGGAGATAGCCCTGGCCTACGGGACCGATGTGGCGGCCGTCCGCGAGTTTATCCTCAATCTTGTGAGAGCCGACGAGCGCGTCATCAAAGGGCAATATGTGACTTTTGATCCCGCCGCGCCCAACAAGTCGCTCCTGATCAAGGACAATGCTCCCGACCTTTCGCCAACGGTGGTGCTCTCTTCTCTGGCCGACTCTTCCATCCAGGTCCAGGTCAGAGCCTGGACCGAGACAGCCAATTACTGGAACCTCTTCTATGAGATCAATGAGCGGCTTTATACCGAGCTTCCGCAGGCCGGCTTCTCATTCCCCTTCCCGCAACTCGATGTCCACCTGTCTCATCAGCAGCCATCAGAATGAAAAAGATATTGATCGTCAACGGGCCCAACCTCAATCTCCTCGGCCGCCGCGAGCCCGGCATCTACGGCTCGACCGGCATGGACTCCTGCCTGGCCGACCTGAGGATGCGCTATGTCTCTGACGCTTCCATCGC
>CAZAUV010000041.1:0-4127 GCA_964488335.1 uncultured Bacteroides sp. | reverse complement strand
CATCATCGATGAGCTCCATCGTGTAGGCTTCGACCCCGAGCTGACCGGAATTGTGCTCAATGCCGGAGCCTATACCCACACGTCGCTCGCCATTGCCGATGCCATCGCCGCCATAGAGCGCCCGGTGGTGGAGGTCCACATCTCCAATGTCCACCGCCGCGAGGAGGTGCGCCATCGCTCGATGATTTCCCCCGTCTGCGCAGGGGTCATAGCCGGCTTTGGCCTTGACAGTTACCGCCTCGGCATCGAGGCCCTCCTAAATCTCCCGCAGCCATGAAGCGCCCGATGGTGATGGCCACCCTGGCCGACAATCGCTCCTCTGCCCCCTTCGTGGCATCGATGGTAAAGGCCGGCATGGGAGGAGTGCGCTTCAATTCAGCCCATGCCGCTCCCGACAGGATAATAGCGCTGACGGCGATGGTGCGCTCCGTCGACCCTGCCCAGGTCATCCTTGTCGACACCAAAGGGGCTGAGGTGAGGACCACCGCCCTCGCCGGCCCCGCCGAAGAGGTGATGCTCCCCGATGGCGCCCGCCTGACTATCGTCGACGGCGGCGCCGAGCTTTCATCTCCCGGCCGACTCTGCATCACCGCCTCGGGAGTATGCTCCCATGCGCGCGAGGGTATGACCGTGGCCGTCGACGACGGCGAGATCATCCTCCGGGTGGAGAGCGTCGGCCCCGGGGGAGTGGACTGTCGCGTTACAAAAGGGGGAGTCCTCGGCTCGCGCAAGACCGTCAACTTCCGCGGCATTGAGCTCGAAGCCCTCCCCGCCCTGACCGAGGCCGACCGCGCCGCCATCCTCGCCTCGGTAGAGGCCGGAGTTGACATCATAGCCCACTCCTTTGTCCGCTCGGCAGCCGATGTTGAGGCTGTCCGCGCCTGCTGCGGTCCCTCCGGCCCGAAGGTCTATGCCAAGATCGAGTGTCCCGACGGCGTCAGAAATCTCGAGAGCATCCTCGAGGCCTCCGACGGCCTTCTCTGTGCCCGAGGCGATCTGGGCGCCACCATGGGCCTCGAAAACGTTGCCGCCATCGAGATGGCCTGCATCGATGCCTGCCGCAGAGCCGCCAAGCCCCTGATTATCGCCACTCAGCTGCTCCACACCATGATGGACTCTCCCGCTCCCTCCCGCGCCGAGGTGATCGACATTGCATTTGCCACCCGCGAGGGTGTCGATGCCCTCCTCCTCACCGGCGAGACCGCCCGGGGGCGCTATCCCCTGGAATGTGTAGAGTGGATGACCCGCATCATCAACGCCTCCCCGGCCCCTGCGCTGTGACATGACCGAAGAGCTCGAAGACTATATCCTGGCCAACATTTCCCCCGAGCCGCCCGAGCTCTATCAGCTCTGGCGCCGGACCAACATCCACCATCTCTATCCCAGGATGTGCTCCGGCCATCTCCAGGGGCGCCTCCTCAAGCTCCTGACCCGCATGGCCGCTCCCGAGCGCATCCTTGAGCTCGGCGCCTTCACCGGCTATTCCACCCTCGCTCTGGCCGAGGGGATGCCCCCCGGGGCAACCCTCCACACCATCGAAGCCTCCGACGAGATAGCCCTCGAGCTCTCCGACACCCTCCGGGCCTCGCCGCGCGCCGACTCCATCAGTCTCCATATCGGCGACGCCCTTGATCTCATCGAGCCCCTCAGCCGGCAGGCAGGCCCCTGGGACATGGTCTATATCGACGCCAATAAGCGACAATATACCGACTACTTTGAGCTCCTGCTGCCTCACCTGAGACCCGGCGCCACCCTTATCTGCGACAACACCCTCTGGGGAGGCAAAGTGACCGACCCGGAGGCCCGCGACAGCCAGACCGAGGCCATCAGAGCCTTCAACGCCTTCATCTCAACCCATCCGAGGGTAGACACCTGCGTGATACTCCCCCTGCGCGACGGCCTGACCCTCGCCACCATCAAGTAACCCCCGCCCCTCCACAATCCCTCATAACTCTGACATCCGACTTCTGAATAATGGACCTGCGTATCACCCCTCCCGACGGCCTCCTCGAGACCCGCGTCAGCCTCCCTCTGTCAAAGAGCATGGCCAATCGAGCCCTGATAATCAACGCCTTGACACCCGGGGCTGATCCCCTGCCGCCGATGGCGCTCTGCGACGACACCGACGCCGTCGAAGCCGCCCTGGCCAATCCCGGAGCCACGGAAATCAACGTAGGCGCTGCCGGGACCGCCATGCGCTTCCTGACCGCCTTCTACGCAGCCCGCCCCGGCTTCCCCCCGGTGACACTCGACGGCTCCGAGCGGATGCGCCTCAGGCCCATCGGGCCGCTCGTCGACGCCCTCCGGGCCCTCGGCGCTTCAATCGACTATCTCGGCCAAGAGGGTTATCCCCCCCTGCGCATCACCGGCAGGGCTCTCCGCGGAGGCCACGTAGATATCGAAGCCTCCATCTCATCGCAATACATATCGGCCCTGATGATGATAGGTCCGGTCATGGAGCAGGGGCTTATAATCCATCTCAAGGGGGAGCCCTCGTCGCTCCCCTATATCAGGATGACCCTCGGAATGATGGAGGAGCGCGGAGCCGTGGCCGCCCTCTCCCGGCAGGACATCACCATAGAGCCCCATCCTTACAATCCCGCCCTCCCCCTGAAGGTTGAAGCCGACTGGAGCGCCGCCGCCTTCTGGTATGAGATAGTAGCGGTGTCGGCCGGATGGGTCACCCTCGACGGAGGCCTCTCCGTCAAATCGCTTCAGGGCGATGCAGCGGCAGCCGATCTCTTCGGCCATATAGGCGTCACCTCCACTACGGAAGATGTGGAAGAGGGCGACATCGAGCTCTCGGGCAATCCCGACCCCGATGCACGCCTCGACGCCGACCTGCGCCACACCCCCGACCTGACTCAGCCCCTCGTAGTGGCCTGCGCCCTCCTCGGCATCCCCTTCTCCCTCTCCGGCCTCGACTCCCTCCGCATCAAGGAGACCGACCGCGCCGAAGCCCTCCGCGCTGAGCTCCGGAAGATAGGCATAGAGATGGAGATCACCCAAGACATCCTCCATGGCCTGACACTCAGCTGGGACGGCTCCCGGCGCCCCATTTTTGAAGAGCCGGCCTTCGACACCTATGCCGACCACCGCATGGCCATGGCCTTCGCCGCCACAAGCATCTTCATCCCCGGCATCATCATCCGCGATGCCGAGGTCGTATCCAAGTCTTACCCCGGCTTCTGGGACCATCTCTCTGCCGCCGGTTTTATTCTTGAAGAGATATGAGCAAGCGCATCCTTATAGTAGGCGCCGGAGGTTTTATCGGCGGGTTTCTCACAGCCGAGGCCCTCAACCGGGGCTATGACGTGACCTGCATGCTCCGCTCCTCCACCTCGCGCAGCCGCCTGGGCGACCCGCGTCTGAGCTTTGCAGTGTGTGACGACTTCGACTCCACCGAGGCCATCGCCGACGCCCTCCGGGCCCCCGACACCCCCGCCTGGGACTACATCATCTATAACCTCGGCGCCACCAAGGCCGCCAACTTTGCCGACTTCAACCGCATCAACTACGGCTTCCTCCGCAACTTCCTCGAAGCCATCCGCCTGACCGGCAAGATCCCCTCGCGCCTCCTGTTCATGAGCTCCCTCTCAGCCTTAGGCAAGGGCGACGAGCGCGGCTACACCCCCATGGACGAGACGATGATACCCTCCCCCGACACCCGCTATGGACTCTCCAAAATGAAGGCCGAGACCCTCCTCGACACCACCACCGACATCCCCTGGACCATCCTCCGCCCTACAGGTGTCTACGGCCCCTTTGAACAAGACTATCTGATGATGGTCAAATGTATCGCCCGCCACTTTGACTTCGGCATCGGCTTCCGCCGACAGATGCTCACGTTCATTTACGCCGAAGACCTCGCCCGCGCCGCCCTCGACGCCGTGGCATCCCCGGCCACCCTCGGCAAGAAGTATATCGTCAGCGAGCTCCGTAGCTATTCACAGGCCCAATTCCGCAAGATAGTGGCCCAAGAGCTCGGGACACGCTTCGTAATCCCCGTCCGCCTCCCCCTCTGGGCCGCCAAGATTGTCTGCATCGTGGCCGAGAAATGGGGCGTGGCCCGCCTCAAGCCCTCCACCCTCAACACCGATAAATACAACATCCTGCGCCAGCGCAAC
>CAZAUV010000040.1:0-16936 GCA_964488335.1 uncultured Bacteroides sp. | reverse complement strand
ACATGGTTGCTTTAGTAAGTGCAGACAGTGACCTTGTACCTCCGATTGAACTCATTCAACGTCGTTTCCCTGAAATTGGTATCAAAGTATATTTCCCACCCTCAAACTTCAGTAATGATCTTAAGGACAATCTTATTCATCATCGAAGCAAACCCGTCTTGATGATTAAGAATATCCGTAGATTCCTGTCGGCTGTGATGCCTGATGTTGTGTCAAAAGATGGAAAAACATACACGATTCCTGATAAATGGAAAGATTCCTGAAAAATGGAAATAGTCGTATGGCAAGCAACGCAAATATTATTATTTTGCAAACTGCTCTCCGGCACTGAAAATCTTAGCGACCCCGGCCGATAAAAGCACAGCGGGGCGGCCTCTCGTCAGAGAGACCGCCCCGCTTTTAACAGGGTCGCGGCAGGGCCGCGCTAAACTTAGCGGATGAAAGTCTTCACGCCGTCGACAATGTAGATGCCGCTGCGGGCCACGCCCGTCACACGGCGGCCCTGGAGGTCATAGACCTCGCGGCGACCGGCTTTGATGTCGGCGTTGATCTCGTCGATGCCTACGATAGTAGAGCCCTTCCTGGCGATAGTCACGGGGATCTCGATGGTCTTGGTCTTGCCGTAGCCGTCGGTATAAGTGCCGGTGATGATAAACTCACCATCCTGATCGCCCGCGGCGACAGTCAGAGATGAGCCATCTTCGCTCGGGGTGACGGTCACGCCATCCTCAGAGCTCCAGTTGATCTCCTGGCCTTCGGGCATGCCATCACCGCCATTGACGGTGACGTCGATGGTAGTGTTCTCGCCGGGAGTGAGAGTCACACCGGAGGGCACCTCTACCGACTCAATCCTGCCGTTTTCCTTAACGGAGACGAGATAGATATGAGTGGCGAGCAGCTTGCCTTCGGGCTCCTTAGCCTCAGCCTCTTCAGGCTCAGCGTCCATCAGCATAGCCTGAGTCTCGGGAGCGGGAGCAGCGGCGGTAGCGAGGTGGATCTGCATGGTGATAAACACGCGGCCGCCCTTAATGGCAGTCACTACTCCTTCCTGATCGACAGTGGCGATGCCGGTATCAGACGACTTGTAGAAGAACTCCTTGGCGGCCTCGCCGGTGGCGGCCTTGGGCAGAGCAACGGAGGTCTCCGACTCGGCGTCGATCTCGATCTCCATCACGATATGGCCCTTGAGGTCTTCAACCTCGATATCCACCTCGGCGCCCTCTTCGAGAGCCTCCTTGATTTCATCGACGATAGCGGCTATCTCCTCCTTGTTGCCGTCGGTGATCTCCTCGAGCATCTCCTCGAGCTCCTCAGGAATCTCGGCAGGCTCCGGCTCGACGAAGATCACGGAAGCAGGCTCGGAAGTAAGGATATGACCGTCGTCCTTCTTAGCGGTGGCGGTCACCTTCACTTCGCCGGCCTTGAGGGCTGTGAAGCCGAGGATATTGCCGTCTTCATCAGTTACGGCCTCTACGGCATCGGCGGGATCGAAAGCAAAGGCAATCTCATAATCCGGATTCTCATTGTCGGTGGAGGCCAGGGGAGTGAAGCTGTCGCCAAGCACCACACCCTTCTCCGGCAGGCTCTCGGTATCGATGCTCACAGCCGTAGGCTCAGCATAAGCGATGGAGATGACAATATCGCTGATGCTGACAAAAGAGCCGTTGAGATTGGTTGCGGTGGCCTTGACGGTAACATCGCCTGCCTTGGCGGCGGTGTAGGTCTTGGTGCCTTCAGCATCGGTCGTCACGGTCACGGCATCCTCGGGCTCAAATGAGAACTCGGGAGCTGAGACGTGGGGGTTCTCGACATCAAACTTCACCGATGGGGTGATGACATCGCCCACGGCCACTTCGGTCTCGGCAATGGAGAGTTCACCGGTGGAAACATTGGGGCGGATATTGACCTTGATGGTCTTTTCAGCGGCCTTCACACCTTCCTTATTATACTTGAAGGTAAGGACGACAGGCTGATCGGCCTCGGTGGCGGCCAAAGGAGTAAAGGTCATCGACCAGACGCTGCCCTCCTGATAAGTATTGGACAGCGAGAGCGACGAACCGGCTCCCTCCACGGCGAGGAGGCTCTTGTCGATATACGCAAACTCGGGAGTGATCTTACCGCTGACGGTAAAGGTCTCGGAGATGCTTACAGTGGTCTCGTTAACATATTCAGGCTCTGCCTCGGGGTCTTCGGAGTCGACCCGGATGCCGTCGACCTCAATACCTGTGACCTCACCCTGGGTGATGGAGACGCGGAGGTCCTGGACGAGGGCTTTGCTACCGTCGGGGTTGAGCACGATAGCACTGATAACCATCACGCCGGGCTGGGTCACCTCGATGCTCTGTCCGGGCTCGATGGTCACGGGGTCGCCGATGAAGTTGTAATAGAAGTCAACGTCGATGTAGTTGCTGCTGTTGTCAATAGGATCGCCGGTGGCTTCATCATTGTCATACAGAGCATATACCGGCTTGAGGTCAGGATCGCCGGCTGCGATGGTATAGCGGGGTATACCGTCGCTGCCAATGTTGGCTTCGAGGCCTTCAAGCGAGATGACGGCGCGGGTGGCATTGGGGAGCACAGTCACGCTGACCTTATCCGTGGCTTCCATGGGAGTCTCGCCGCGGCCATAGGTGAAGGTCAGAGCGGCGGGAGTGGCAATGGCCATCGAGGGGGTGAGGGTCACGCTCCAGTTGAGGCCATCGACGGTGAAGTCGCTCAGGGCGATGCCCGTTTCAGAGAGGTCTTCCTTAACGCCGAAGAGGGCAGGCTCTATGGCGGGAGTGCCGGCAGAGGTCAGTGAGCCTGATACGGTCACGGGCACATTGAGGGCCAGAGCCTTGGCAAGGACACCAGCCGCCTCAATTCCGCTTACAGTGATGGCACCGATAGCGTCGCCGTAGGTCACGGTCACGGGGATATAGTCGAGGCCGTCGGCTTCGTTAGTTGTGGCTTCGCCGATGGTCACGGCCACCGACTTGCCTTCGATAGCGTCGGGAGTGAAATCAGCGGAAGTCAGGGGATCGCCCTTCTCAACGAAGAAGTAACCGCCATCGTAGACCTTGCGGATACCCTTATTGCGCGGGATATCCAGAGCCACACGGGTATTCGATCCGATTTCAGTTCCGTTCTCCACTCCTCCTACGATAGTGACCTTATAGATGCTGTAGAGAGCGAGCTCGTCGGCAGTAACATGAGCAATCTCATAGCGCAGCTTACTGTAATTGCCACTGCTATAGCGTCCCATATAGGGCTTCTCATCTGCGCCCGCTGCATTTCCCGGATCATATGGAGCCCAGTAAGAGCCGATGTTAAACCCGTCATCGTCAGTATCAGCATAGAATGTAACCCTGTTGACAGTGCCGGGCACACATGATCTTACATCGTCATTGAGAATGTGTCCATTAAGGCCGTTGATGTAAAACTTATTATTTACATCGGAAGGTTTGATATAAATATGATTGGTCGCACCAAGTTCGGCATCGGCGGCAGCTATCTTGAGAGGATAGAAAGCCGTGGCACCCTGTCGGAACTCATTCTCTGCGTTAAGGATCCAGTTGCGACCTTCATCCACCATAGTCTTACATGTTGCTGCGATGTTTTTGGTTGTCTGCGAATCAGCATCGTCGGCCTCAACCGGTGCCACGAGTTTGATCTTATACCATCCGGCCTGAGTAATCAACTCATGGGCCTTATTGTCGGGATCATCAAAAAGGTCATCTTCTGTCACAACATCTCCAATTGTGATGGTGACAGGGATTTCGCCGTCGGCGTTCTTCTCGCCGATGGTCACCTTAAATTCCTGGCTTGCTCCGGGTTCGGCTGCATTCTCCACATGGAAGTGAGTGGGTATTATCTCGGTGCCCTTGGCGATAAAGAAGCGGCCATTGTTATAGACGCTCCGGAGGCCCATATTGCCGGCCAGAGGAGTGATCTCATCGCCATCATTATAGCCGAGAGTGACCTTGACATCTTTTTTACGGTCAAGATCATTAGCAGGAGTGCCCGATCTTGTAATCGAGGGGTCTATTGAGATTGCATAGATGTCATATTGGTCAAGCTCCTCGGGAAGAACCTTGATGAATTCAAACCGGTTCTCTGTATTGGAGCCACCTCCGCCATATCTCACATTATTGACAACATAGTCGCTCCATTGGCGCTCGTTGGCCACACTTCCTATATGGAATTTACCCGTGACATTATTTGCTCTGGTAATCTTTATCGCTCCGGTTTTGGCTGTATACGAGACACACAGGTTATTGAGATAGAGACCGTGAAGCGTTCTTATATCAAACAGGTTGTAACCATTCTGACTATGGTCTGTATCATCATTCTCTTTCCTTGTCAGATAGAAAAATTCACTTGCGGGAGACGCGGCATCCGTTGCATCATAATATGTCGGATAGGTGCCGTTATTTTGTTGATGTATAACATCTATCTCGGCCGACCTCACATTATTTTTACCACTGTTAATCCAATCGACATCGCGGTTGCCCTTATACATCGTCATCTTAACTCGGTAGTAGCCGGGATTGTCGAGCTCGCTGATGTCGAGCACCTGATTGTCGTCGGAATAGTCGACAACGATAAGGTCATATTCATCGGCCGAGTGGACCGGAGCCACATAGTTCTCGTCATCGGGATCAGGCTCAGGATCGTTGAAGCCGCCATCCTTGTCGAGATAGATCACGGGCATCTTGCCGTTAATGGCAGGGGCCGAGAAAAGTTTCGACAGGTCCTCATCGGGCTGAAGCAGCTTCTCGGGATCAACGAAGTAGTAGCCGCCGTTGAAAGCGGTGGGCACACCCTTGTTGCGCTCGCCGGTCGGGTCGGTCCAAAGCACATTGACCAGTTCGCTTACTGTGCTTTCGGAGTGGATCACGTCGATGATGGCCACCTTATATATCTTGTAGCCGCTCACATCAGCCTTGACAAAGCCAAACCGGGCATCGGTGCTCGATGAGCCTCCCAGATATGGATTTTCTGTAGGGACATTATCAGCATTTTCTACAGCTTCATAAAACTGCCAATTACCTATTCTGCCATTGTTGACATTGATGTAAGTCGGAGCTGTCTGTGTGACGCCATTGGAGGCCGGGTAAAGTCCGGTAGATCCTTGGACCTGGATTTGATTATCTTCTGTATCGTTAGGGGTGATATAGACCAGGTGCTTTGCCGGATTTGCTGCATCATATTCAGCAAGGCGCAGCGCATAATAGTTGGTATTATTCTGCTTGAATAGCTTACTGGTGTTTGTAACATAAGGGAAACCTTTCTCATATGGCATACCCTCTGTTGCTATAATGTTGTACCAACCCGGCTCTGTCGGAGGGGTTTTAGTGAGACCGCCTGCCAGATATTCGTCAAGAGAAAAAGCTTCGAGTTTTGCTTTTTCCTCTGAGAGTTCATCATCAGTGATCACATTCTTTTCAAGCAGGGCATAAGCCTCATTCAGGAGCGCCTGATAAGCGTCATAACCCTCTTGTGTTATATCACCGGGATTATCACCAACCTTAGGAGCGTCCATCAGCTGGCTTGATATTGCGTAGCCAAGAAGATTTTTATTAGTCAAGGCATTAACACGCACCTCAGCCTCATCCATCGAGATGGGATTGGTAAGACCGGGAAACACCTCATTAAGAGCTTCACCAATCTTGTTGGCGATGACGGCATATCCCATGCCGCTCACATATTTCTTACCGCCCTCTGCATCGGGAGCCAGATATTTCTCATCATAGCTCGTCCCGTCATAGATTGACGAAAGAATATCAATCCAGTGGAGGCGGCCTTTTAGAGCTTTTGCGTCATCTTCATCATCATCTGATACTGCCGTTTCAGCATCAAACTTCGTTTTAAGAGCAGCGGCATCATTGGTATAAAGATTAGACACGAAAATTTCAGTGGTGGGACTGAGTTCCTGAATCTTCTCAACAACTTGCCAATACTTATTTACATCGCCTACGGGTATATTGAGTACGATGGCTCGGGGCGTTGCTCCACCATGGAGGATGAGTGGTATCTGCTTAAGGTGATTATCAATCGAGAGGCCTTGGGTGATTCCCCAGCCCGTACCACGGTTTTTAATATATTTGCAACCGAGATATTCTTTCCACTCGCCGCCATGAATCATTTCATCACCGATAATCACGATATCCTCACTCTTGATTGGCAACACCGAGAAATATGTCACTCGCATACCCAAAGAGCCACTGATACCGAGATTATCTTGCTCAGGAGAGGATGTGATAATCGGATCGAGTCCTATAAGGGGAGCTATCTTATTTACCCAAATATAATAGCCCTTGGCTGTAAGATGGAGATTATCAAATGACAACTTTTCAGCAGCATCTGTAATCTCATCGTTATTAATATCCTTCAAATCATCGTAGAGATCAACGTAAGTTGCGCCTAACTCGACACATGCAGCATTAATTAGTGCGTTTGCCGCCTCAATTTTTGCAAGACTTCTACTGTTAGTAGATGGGAGTATTGACTGAACATAGAGCTGGGTAGCAGGCGACTCGGCGCGGCAACGGGCTATCAGCGCTCTGACGCGACGGCTTACTTCAAGAGCTGTCTGCGATCCAATCTCATTGGTACCGATCATAAGGAAAATCTTTGCAGGCTTTCCCTGGAGGACAGTCTCAAATTGTTGGTTCCACTCCATTGCAGTGCCACCGGAGTTACCGCGGTGTTTGATATTGGCGTTCCACGTATCGCCAAACCACTCGCTCCACTCATTCATGTTTGTGATGGAGTTACCCACAAACACGATGTCTTCGCTTGTGATCGGCAATGGCTTAAAGGAATCATAGCGATGTGCCCTAAACTGGTCAGTCGCTTTGACGCCTAAAGCCGTCGCGATGAGCAAGACGAGCATTAGGGTAATTTTTCTCATTAGCTTTATGATATTAGATTGGTTAATAATTGACAGCTTTATCCTTTGTAAATAAGAGTTTTGCCGCCGCCCGAAGGCGACCGCAACCGTGCATTCTCTTCCCGATAGGGGAAATGAAACTAAAAGTAATCATAAAAAATCACCCCCCCCCAATCTTTAACATTTTTTAACACGCCTTAACACCCCAAAGACACACCGGGCCGCTGCCGTCACCCGTCCCCCCGCCGCAGGGGGACACGCCCACTGTCCCAGAGCGCTGCCGCGGCGCATCTGTCACCCGCGCTGCGGGTTCTATGGACGGGGATGGCTCTTTCCCCGGGAGAACCCGGGGTTTACGTCCGGCACCCGCGCTGCGGGTGACACTCAGTCGGTCCAGCGAAGGATACGATGACATCACCACCCGCGGAGCGGGTGACGGATGAATCGACCGAAGACGCCGCCGACCCGCGGAGCGGGTCTCAGGACGTTAACCCCGGGTGACCTCCGAGAACCCGGGGACTCCGGCGCCTCCCCTCCAAACGAACCCGCGGAGCGGGTGACAGAGGTTCTACGCGGAGATGCGTTAGGCCCAATCGTTTGGATGATAGGTAAATCCATATTTTGATGCCATTATTTGCATCTCAACCTCCATCGTTGTGGTGCTGTGATGAGACTCTTGATTTCTGATATACTCCACGCATTGCTGTTTATGACCCGGACTAAGGCTACCGGCATAATATCCATTTGACCACCCCTCGAAAGCCGGAAGGAACCTTTCATCCCTGATAAGAGCATGAGATGACGTCTTCAAATCCCTGACCAACGTAGATAGCGCTATCGTCGGGTGAAGGTCGAGGAGGATATGGATATGGTCGGAGTAGCCTCCTATGGCACAAAGATGGCTTCCGGTCTTATTAACTACTCCGGCCATATAGGAGTATAGTCTGTCCCTTCCGTCAGAGAAAAGTGTCCTTTTGCGATATTTCGTGGCAAAAACCAAATGGATATATAATGCTGTCTTACTCATATAGTTGAAGTGAATGTCAGATGCTTTTTCCGTCACCCGCGCTGCGGGTTCTATGGACGGGGATGGCTCTTTCCCCGGGAGAACCCGGGGTTAACGTCCGGCACCCGCGCTGCGGGTGCTCCGCCGACACGCGCGGTAAGCATCCGCGCCCCATCCGGCACCCGCTCCGCGGGTGACACACGCTCCGCCGACACGCGCGGTAAGCATCCGCGCCCCATCCGGCACCCGCGCCGCGCGTTCTTACCCTCGCCCCCTCGCTACGTCGTCGCCCATGGGCGGGCCCCTCGGACTAACATCTAATTCTTGTCACGCTCGCCGGGATGCTTGCGCCAGTATTCGTCGAGGGGGAAGGCGAAGTCAAAGTAGAAGCCGCCGAGATCGTGACCGTCGAAGTCGGTGATGGGCACATATTCTACTCCGTCGTCGTCGGGTACTATGTGGGCCTGCTGTTTTATCTTGAGGCCGAGGGAATTGAGAAGCACTATCTTATGCTGTGGCTGGATGATATACCAGGCGTTTTCGGCGTCGCAACCGGTGCCGGTAGAGAGGATGGTCCAGATGATCATGCGTATCTTATACTGCCATATGTCGGCCAGGGCGGTGCGTCCGCGGGCGCGGAGGGCGCGGACGAGATTGACCATGCGCCCTAAGTCGAAGGGGTTGTCGAGGAGGGAGGCGTTGCAGAAAGATATGATGGTATCACACTGCTCGCGGTTGAGCATCGGCAGCTGCGCTATGGAGTCGATGGCCGAGGCCTCGGCGGGCC
This sequence comes from uncultured Bacteroides sp., assembly GCA_964488335.1. GTDB lineage: Bacteria > Bacteroidota > Bacteroidia > Bacteroidales > Muribaculaceae > Paramuribaculum. Next base: position 8,269 of record CAZAUV010000040.1, on the reverse strand, counting down.
GGAAGGTGCGATAGGGGTCATAGTCTTCGCGGAGCATGGCGCCGAGATAGAGGTGGCGATATTTATCGAGCTTCATGGTGGTGTCGTTGCGCTCATACTCATCCATGAGGCGGGGATAGTAGAAGGGGGAGGTGCGGTCGTCGATGGCCTCGGCTATGGAGTCGAGGTCGGGGCGCGCCACCGGAATGTTGAAGAGCGATTTCTCCTGAGCAGCGGCGGCCAGGGCTGTCAGGGCAGCAATGATGGAGAGAAGGAAGCGCATTATCAGATGCCAGATGTTAGATGATAGATGTTGGATGTTAGATGTTAGATATTAGATGTTGGATTTTGGATGGGAGATGGGAGTGGACGATGCAGCTTCGTGTATGCCGCGAGGGGGGCGTCCCCGCCTGGCAAAAATCAAAATCTAAAAAAAATTCAAAAATCTAATATCTAAAATCTAAAATCTACTAACTAAGATTTCTTGTTGAGCTCGGGGTAGGGTATGCGGCCGTGAAACATCGTCTGTAGACGCGAGATGAAGGTCTCCTTGATGATGCTTATGTCGCGGAAGGAGATGGGGGAGTCGTTGTGGAGCCCCTCGGCCACCTGAGCGTCGATGATGCGGTTGACCAGGGCGGCGATGGCCTGGGGGGAGTGGTCGGCCAGGGAGCGTGAGGCGGCCTCCACGGCGTCGGCCATCATAATGATGGAGGCTTCTCGTGAGGCGGGATTGGGACCGGGATAGGTGAAGGGGGCCGGATCGACCTCCATATCGGGATGGGCGTTGCAGTAGGTGGTGTAGAAATAGCGCGCCTTGCCGCGGCCGTGGTGCTGGACGATGAAGTCGCGGAGCACCTTGGGGAGCTTGGCCTTCTCGGCGCGGCGGAGGCCGTCGGTGACATGGCCGATGACTATCTTGGCGCTCTGGAGGGGGTCGAGGGCGTCGTGGGGGTTGACGCCATGCTGGTTTTCAGTGAAGAAGGCCGGGTTGGAAATCTTGCCGATATCGTGGTAGAGGGCTCCGGCGCGGACGAGCTGCACCTTGGCGCCGATGCGGTTGGCGGCGGCTGTGGCCAGGTTGCTCAGGGCCATAGAGTGCTGGAAGGTGCCGGGACACTCCTCCGAGAGGGCCCGGAGCAGGGGGTGGTTGATGTCGCTGAGCTCCACGAGGGTCACTCTCGAGGTAAATCCGAAGGCTTTCTCGAGGATAAACACCAAGACGTAGGCAAAGGAGATGAAGACGGCGTTGATGGCAAAGAAGGTGGGCAGGCGCAGCCCTACGTGGGCCAGGGTGCCGCTCTGTATTATCTCCATGGCGGCGAAGGCCACGATATAGCCCGCGAAGACCAGCAGGGCCGAGCGGATGAGCTCGCTGCGCTTGGAGAGCTCGCGGATGGAGTTGATGGCCACCACTCCTGCCACCCACTGGATGAAGATAAACTCGAGCTGGTGGGAGGCCATCAGGGCGGCCCCTATGATGGTGATGGTAAAGGCAAAGAAGGCGGTCCGGGAGTCAAGAAACACCAGGACTATTATGGCCACGAGGGTGAAGGGGGTCAGATAGATGCCGGAGTCGAAGGTGGCGTTGAAGAGGATGGCCAGGAGGATGCTCCCGACCGACATGAGCATCAGGAAAGCCACCGTCCGCGACTGGCGGAAGTAGTCGCGCCGGAAGAAGAAGAGATAGGAGTAGAGGGCTCCGAAGACCAGGAGCAGGAAGAGGATGCGCCCCAGGGCCTGGAGGAGGGCCGACGAGCTCTCGAGGGCGCCCCGCTCGGCCATCTCGGCCTCATAGCTGCGCAGCGCCAGGATAATATTGTCGGTGACCATCTCGCCGCGGTCGATGATGCGCTCGCCCATCTTATAGGCCTTGGGGGAGGCTATGGCCTTGCGGTAGCGCTCCTCGAGCATACGGGCGTTGACCACCGTGTCAAGCACCACGTTGGGCACCAGGAGCTCCGGCAGGTGGATGGCGGCCATGGCCGAGCGATAGCGGGGATCGGCAAGGATGGAGTCGAGGCGCGCATAGGCGGCGCGGGGCGAGAGATAGCCGGCCGTGGAGACGGCCACGGCAGTGTTGTTGCGGATCATGCGCACTCGCTGCAGGCGCCCGGCGCGGATGGAGGAGTAGACGTCGTTGTCGACGATGCCCCCCTCGCTGATATGCCGCAGGGCGCTGAGCATGCGGGTCCGCTCGGTGTCGGTCAGGTCGATATTGGCGCTCTCGTCCATGCGGCGCGAGGCCTCGCCGAGGAGGGTCTTGTCGGCCGATGCCAGGCGGGTGTAGACAGGCTCGAAGATGCGGTTGATGCTGTCTTTGGCGTGGCGGACAAAGGCTGAGTCGGGACGGACGGCAAAGTCCCAGGGGGCGGTCAGGAGGCCGTAGTTCCAGGGACGGTCTTTCTCATAGACGAAATTGGCGGCGCGGCGGCGCGGCAGGCAGTAGGCCACGAGGATCACCGCGATGATGAGGATGGCCCATTTGATCCACGGGCGGTCCCATATCGTAGGGGCAGCCGAGTCAGACGACGATGCGGGGTTATAACGGGGCGTGATGTTCACGAGGCTTATACTGAGAGGATTAGAGACGCGACAGAGGGGCGAGGATTGAGAGCAGGTCGGGGCGCGCCAGGCGGCGGGCGCGGCTCAGCCGATCGGCCAGGTCGAGGGTGATGGAGCCGACGCGGGGATGTGAGAAGACACGCTCCAGATACCCGAAGGATCGGTCAAAGATGGTGTCTATTTCGTCGTCGTCGAGCTGGCAGGTGTCGCGCCCGTCGTCGCCGATGGCAGCGCGGAGAGCCTGGCGCAGCGGGCCGTCAACGGCCTCATGGCGTCCCAGGATGTTGCGCGCCAGGAGATTGCCCGCGGCCATTATCACCATGGCGCGATAGGCGCCGAGGGTCTGCTGCCAGGCAGCGGCAGGGCTCTTGGCCCAGAGGCCGGCGGTGAAGAAGCTGTCTGAGAGCTCGATGATGTCGGCAGCCGATGGCGCGTCGAGATTGACGGCCACGATGAAGTCGTCGGCATCGCACACCACGGAGGCAACGGTCATGCCGGCGGCTCCCAGGGCGCGGTCGGCGGCGCCGCTATATGATAGTGAGGGTGAAGAAGTCTTGTCCATATCGACCGCAAATATACACATTTTTCCCAAGACCGCCAAGGGCGTGTCGGGTGCCGATGGCGCCCATTATCAAGATTAATCATGTTTAATCTTGATTAATCTTGATTAATCTTGATGAGCTGACCCGAAAGCTCCGCCATTGTCAATCCTAAAAGCGACGGCCGGCGGGCTCCTGTTACGGGGCCCGCCGGCGCGGTGGTGTTGGTGATATGAGGGGGAGAGTTATTTCTTGAGCTGGTCAAGCATCTTGACTACGGTCTCGTCGTCGGGGACAATCTCGAGATATTTGGTAAGATAGTCGATGGCGGCGGGCTTGTCGGTGGGGGCGTAGAAGGTGCCCAGGAGATAGTAGACCTGACGGTAAGAGGCGGCCTGGGAGGTCTTGTTGGCGGGGTCGGCGTCGAGGATCTCGAGCATCTTGCGATAGGCCTCGGCCATCTGGTCGTTGGGCTTGTCGTTGAGGGCGAGGTAGAGATTGCCCTTCTGGCGATAGAGGGTGGCGCTGGTGGGAGCCTTCTCGATGGCCTGGTCGATATAGCCGATACCCTCGTCGACGGCAGCCTGACGCTCGGGCGATTCGAGCGGGAGCTCGCGGGCAAATGTATAGTAGTTGCGGGCCATATAGTAGAGGTCGGTAGCCGAGGGGTCGCCGAGCTCGATATATTTCTTCATGGCTTCAACGGCTTCCTGACCCTGACCGGCGGCGTTGTAGACGCTTGAGAGCTCTTTGTAGAGGTCGGCATTGTCAGGAAGGGCGGCGATAGCCTTCTGATAGACCTCGATGGCCTCGGGATATTTCTTCTGGTCAAAGAGGGCAGTGGCATAGACTACATAGTCGTTGGGGATTAACTCGGCGCCGGGGATGGAGAAGAGCTTGCGGCCGGCCTCTTCGGCAGCGGCATAGTTCTCGAGGGCGTTGTAGTTGAGCAGCAGGGCGCGATACATGAAGTAGTTGTTGGGATCCTTGGCGAGCACCTTGTTGGCTATGTCCATGCTCTCCTGATATTCCTTAGCGGAGAAGGCGAGGCCGGCATAACGCTGCTCGTCGGCCTGGAAGTGGTTGGGGTTCTCCATATATTTCTTATACTGGAGATAGGCCGAGCCATACTGTTCGTTGTTATAATATTTCTCGGCGAGCTCGCGCTGGGCCAGGGCTGAAGTGGGCTCCTTCTGGTTGAGCTCCTCAAGGCGCTGGATGGCAAACTGGGGGTTGACGTGGAAATATGTCTGGGCATATTTGACGTAGGCTTCGCGGTTGACGTGGCCCTTCTCCTCGTCCATAGAGATAGCCATCTCATATTTAGAGGCTGCTTGGCCGGGGTCGGTGGCAGCTGCCATGTCGCCTTCGAGGATATAGACGGCGGCCTCGCGGTTTTTGCCGAGCTTATTTGCCTCGGTGATCTTCTTCTGGATATCCTCGGCATAAGAGGCGGGAGAGACATTCCAGTAGGCGCGGCCTATGAGGGCGGCGATGGATGCGTCTTTCTTGGCGAGCTTCTGGGCATCCTTGAAGAGGAGCTCGGCGCCCTTCTTGTCGCCTTTGGCGAGGGCTATCTGGCCGAGGCCCACGAAGTTGGGGGCATAGAGGGGATTGAGCTCAGCGCCGTCGGTAAACATTTTCTCGGCAGTGGCCATATCGTTTTCGGCGAAAGCAATCTGGCCGAGGTAGTAGTAGGAGACAGCCTTGTCGGTGGAGGCATCGGAGAGGGTATTGTTGAGGATGGTCTTGGCCACGTCGATGCGGCCGGCGTTGAAGTTGTCTACGCCATCCTGGTAGCCCTGGGCTTTTACTGCGCTCAGGCCGCCGATGATGAGGGCGGCTGCGAGTGCTGCGATGGTCTTGATTTTCATTCTTGCTGAGGTAATATGGCTTATTATTTTACTTTCCTTTAACGCGGAGAGAGACTTTTTATTGTATTTGACTCCCCGCTGCGGGGGAGGTTTAATGTGGACTGTGGTCTCAGCGGCGGGTGACTTCCACGCGCTGGGTGTAGATGATGTCGGGGAGCACTCCGGTGCTCTGGATCAGCTTCTGGCCGTAGAAGCTGGTGACATAGGTGTAGAAGCCGTGGCTGATGGTGCCGCCGGCTGCCGTGCATATCATGTAGATGGAGCGGGTCAGGGGATACTGGCCTGAATAGATGTAATACTGATAGGGGGCAAAAGCCTCTATCTCGTCGGGGGCCGATACTTTGAGCACCTTCACGTCGGAGCTGAACACCTGGTCGGGAGCCGAGCCGACGGTGTCGTTGAGGGCGGCGGCGCGCTCTTCGGTCGACATATTTGCCGTGGCCATATCCGATGATATCCAGCTGACACCGATGATGCCTATGGCATTTTTGTTGGCGGCAACGGCCTTAAACACGTCCTGGGGGCTCTTCTGGGCAAAGACGTTTTCGGCAAAAGGAGCGCCGCTCATGAGGGAGTCGCGGACAAATTGCACCGTCGATGAGCCCTGATGGTCAAAGACCACCTCGATATTGCCCAGGCCGTCGGAGGGCCAGAGGTCGCCCCACTTGGTCTCCTTGCCCGAGAGGATGTCGGTGAGCTCGCCCACTGAGAGCTGCTCGATGGGATTGGCGGGATTGACGATAAGGGCCAGGGCGTCGACGGCGATGCGGCTCTGGCGCACCTGACACTTCCTGCTCCTGAGATAGCTCTCCTGCTCGGCGGTGAGGGGGCGGGTGGTCACGGCCAGCTTGGTCTTCTGGTCGAGGATGGAGTCGATGCAGGCGTGCTCGTCGAGGTAATAGGGTATGATGGAGGCGTCTTTGTAGTTAAACTCAAAGACATCGATTTCCTGTTGCATGACGTTTTCAAACGAAGCATCGCAGGCTATGGTGGCGATGCCCTTGGAGGCTGTCGATGTCGGCTTTTTGTCGCAGGATGAAAGCGACAAGGCAGCGGCCACGACGATGGTCGCGGCTGCTGCAATGAGTGTGTCGAGGCGATGCATAGCGGTCATGGTTGCGGGTCTATACCGGCAAACTGTCGGTAGCCCCTGTATATGCCATAGATGGTGAATACTGCGCCGGCTACCCAGCGAAGCCAGCCCCAGTCGCCTGTCAGCCAGTCAAATACGCCGCAGAAACAAAGGATGCCCATGCCGATGTAGACGATGATCATGATCACGCCGAAGATATTGCGCATGGTCTGCGGGGTGGCGGGTTTATTGCTGTTGGTTGCCATAATAGTTGTGGGAGGTTAAGAGGTGGAAAATGAGAGTTTGCTTTATGGCCGGGGGGCTCGGCGCCTCCCTGGGCCTTTTGACGGATTAACGCCCGGGGGGCCGCAATTGTTCGGCAGGGCTACAACCTTCTCCTGATAGCATACCCGCATTTCGCGGTAAAGTTAGTCATTTTTTTTCAATCGCTCCCTCCATCGCTCCAAAATACCGCATTTTATCCGGCCTGACAATCGCGGGGAAGTCAGCGCCGGCGGGCCAGCCGGGCGGCTATCAGTCCCACCAGGGCGCCTACGGCTGCCACCAGGATGGTCACGGCAAGGATGTCGCCCCCTGCCACTTCCACCGGGTAGGCGGTGATGCTGAGGGTGGTGGGATCACCATGGAGGCGTATGAGCCCGAAGGTCTGCTGGACCAGACAGAGCCCTACACCCAGGATGATGCCTATGATGCCGCCAAGCATCGAGATGAGCCACCCCTCCCAGAAGAAGATGGCGCCTATCATCCCGCCGGTGGCTCCTAAGGAGCGGAGGGTGGCCAGATTATCGCGCTTCTCGATGATCAGCATCGAGAGGGTAGACACCACGTTAAACGAGGCTATCATCAGGATAAAGGCGAGCATCACGAAGGTGATCCATTTCTCTATGGCTATCATCCGGAAGGATGCATACTGCTGCTCGGCGCGGGTCATGACTTTCCATGATGGGCCCAAGAGCTCCCCGATGGCGCTACGGGCCTCTCTCATGCCCGATCCCGGCTTTAAGGCTATCTCTATAGCCGAGGCTTCGCCGCTGTCGTAGCCGAAGAGCCTGCGGGCGCGGTCGAGCCCCACGATGGCCAAAGAGGCATCATAATCGCTCTGCTCCACCTGCCAGACGCCGGCCACGAGGATGGAGTCGGTGACGAAGGCGCTCATGGCGTTGGCGGACGATATGCGCCCTACGCGCCTGGGGGCGTAAATGCCGATGGGGTTGAAGGGGTCGGGATGGACGCCAAGCTCAATGGCAGCGCCGACGCTCAGGGACATAGCTGGATAGCCGTAGGCATCTGAAAGGGCAAAATCGCCGTCGATCATAGCGCTGTCGATAGCGGCCACTTGCTCATACCCCTCCCCTACGCCCTTGATGGTCAGGGGCATCTGGGCCTCGCCCATGACTGCAAGGGCCTGATCGTCGAGGGTGGCTACGGCTGCCGCCACCATGTCGAGCTCAGCCACCTTAGCCGCGAGGCTGTCGGCCCTCGCCATCACCTTGCCCTCCACCGGCGCAGCCTTCAGCTCGGGGTCGATGAGATTGAGACGCCCCGAGGCCAGATTGGCAAAGCCGTTGAAGACCGAGAGCACACTGATGGTGGCCATCGTGGCCACGGCCACTCCGGCCACAGCCACGATGGATATGATGTTTACGGCGTTGTGGCTCTTGCGGGCGAAGAGATAACGCAGGGCGATGCGCAGGGGGAGCACTCTATTCTTTGAGCAGGGAATCGATATTGTCGATATAGTCGAGGGAGTCGTCGATGAAAAATGTCAGCTCGGGGGTCTTGCGGAGCTGATAGCGCACCTTCTGAGCGAGCTCATAGCGGATGGTCTTGGTGGAGGCGTTGATGCTCTCTATCATGGCGGGAGCTTTCTCGGAGGGGAAGATCGACAGATAGACGCGCGCCACCGAAAGGTCGGGGCTGACACGGACGGCCGACACCGACACCAGGGTGCCCTGGGTCTTGGCGGTCTGCTGGCGGAATATCTCGCTCAGCTCCTTCTGGAGCAGACGTGCTATCTTGGCTTGGCGGGTTGTTTCCATAATGTATGAGGGGCGGGGGAGGCTTTGGTGCTCCTCCCCTGCCACGATATAACAAGTTGGCGGGGGCGGTTGTTGGATCAGCGGCGCCCCTTGCTGTTGCTCCCGCGCTTCTGCTGCTCGCGCAGGGCGGCCTGCTGCTGGCGCTGGGCCTCCTCGAGGCGGGCCATGAAGCCGCTCTTC
>CAZAUV010000039.1:0-16941 GCA_964488335.1 uncultured Bacteroides sp. | reverse complement strand
AGGGGGTGAGCAGCGCCACGAGGCCGCCTAAGAAGCCCCAGATAAAGATATACCAGAGGCCGGCGCCCTCCACAGAGTTGCCGTCGGTGGCATCGTCGGCCGATGCATAGGCCGTAAAATCGGCGGGAGCCCAGAGGTCGGCATCGGTGGCTGCCGGTGCCGGCTCGGTCACCTCTGCCGGAAGGGGCTCGGATGAGGCTGAAGCAGCGGCGCCCCCCGAGAAGGCAAAGGGCTCGCGCGAGGGGGGAATGCAGCTCTGGTCGTTGCAGCCCTGATACTGGATGCTGCCCTCGATCTTGTAGCTATCGGCCGTGAGGCGGAAAGGCTGGGTGAGGGTCACTCCGCCTACCCACCATCCGAGCTTGAGCTCAAACACCATATCCACCTGCTCTACCGGGGGCTGGGAGGGCGTGAGGTCGTCCGTGAGCTCCACTCCCTCGAGGGTGGAGTAGGTGATGGTCGTAGGGTTGGGGCCCCCCGAGGGGAGGGTGGTGGAATAAAGGTGCCATCCGGGCTCAATGTCGGCCGTGAAGGAGATGACACCCTCGCGGGATGAGGTCATCTCCAGCTTGGAGGTCCATGTTATGGGGTCAAGAATTTGGGCTGAGGCCCCGATCACTATTGATAAGAGAGAGAGGAGGGCGAGCAGTCGATGCTTCATGGCTTATTGACGGGAGGAGGAGCTCAAGGTGGATGAATAGAGGGGTTGGGGGGGAGTATTCCAGGAGAGACGGGATAATCAATTGTGGCGGAGAGGACTGATGGTCTTGAAGAGCGCTTCGGTGGCCGGGGGCATGCATGAATTGTCGTCGCAGGCCATATAAGTGATCTTGGCCTTGATGCGGGGATTCTGCTTGCCGGCCTTGATATTGAAGCGCACCGAGAAGGTCACAGGCTTGGCCCACCATGTGAGGTCAATGCCAAAGAGCGGGTCAGACACGGTGGTGGGCTTGACAGAGGGCTTGAGCTGGCCCTTAAACTCCAGGCCGGTAGAGCCGGAGAGGTCGATTACGGTGGGCTGGGGGCCTCCCTCGGGCAGGTCGGTGCCATAGAGATGCCATCCGGCATCGGGAGTGGCCGTGATATTCACCACGCCCGAATATTCATTGATCATGCGGGTGGAGATGCTCCATTTGATAGGGCGCTCCTGGGGCTGCTGAGCCGAGGCCGAGATGCCTAAGAGCATGATGGTCAGGAGAGATATGAGTCGGAATAGTTTCATCAGTGCAAATTTTTTTGCAAAGGTAGTCACTTTCCGCGACATTTCCTCTCCCCCCTCCCTTAAAAAACTCTAAACCGGGGCCCCTCGGCCTTCAGCGTTCCTGCCGGATGAGGGGTCTGTTCCTTAACTTATGGAGGGGCCAATCGTCATGGGGGCTCATCTCCCAAGGTAAGTGAAGTGAGGCGATATTTTCAAGCCGAAATAATCAGGCCGTAAAGAGCCGCCCCGGGCATCGCGCACGACGATTGAATATAGGGCGCAAGACAGCGAAGCCACTGAAAAGGAGTTTTTTCAGTGGCTTCGCTGTCTTGATTTCCTGTATCGGAGGGATGCTTCGCCGGGATGCCCCGGAGTTACCTCCCCCGGGGGGAATTATTTCTTATCGTGCTTTCGCTTGGGGGCGCCGTTGCCCTGGCGGTCGGCTTTGCCCTTTGAGCCGGGGCGGTGGCTCATCAGCATGCGGTCAAACTTGCGCTGGGCCTCGTCGAGCTTGAAGAGCTGCTTCTTGGAGAGGATGTGGCCAAACTTCTTGTAGTAGGCCTTGATGATTTCGGCCTCGCGGGAGCGCCCGTCGAGATAGGCCTGGGTGGCGGCGTCGTAGTCGGCATCGGTGGCCGAGTCGGTTTTGTCCTTGACGGCTTTGGCTTTGAGCCGGGCAGCTTCAGTGGCCTCGAAGATCTCGGTGCGCATCTTGTTGTAAAGCGGCAGGAAGTCGGCGCGCTGCTTGTCGGAGAGCTGGAGCTCCCGGGCCAGGAAGTCGTTTTGATGCTGCTGTATCTCCTGCATCCACTTCTCTTTGTCGACTTTCTCGTTGGGGTCGGCCCAGATGTTGGCGGCAGATATGATAACTAAAAGGAGGGCGATAAGGTGTTTCATCTCAGAGAAAATCCCGAGGGGAAAAGAGTGATGTTAATGATTGTAGGAGAAGTTGACGGGGTCAAAGCCTTCGTCGTAGAGACTGTTGTAGATGTCGATAGGGTCGATGGCCTCGACGGCATATTCGTCAAAGAGATTGTCGTCGCTGCCGACGAGCTCGGCCAGCGAGGGCGCAGCGGGCGATGAGAGGTCGGCGGGGGTGATGTTGCCGCCGGTGCCGAGGAGGGTTGAGACATTCATCAGGAGCCAGATGCCGGCAAACATTGCGGCCATGTAGACGTAGGGCCTGACGCGCTGCCATAAGGAGCGGGGGAGCACGTTGACTTCAGCGCTCTCCTTCTCCCAGGGCTGCTCGGGAAGGGAGTCCTTCATCCGGGCGGCAAACGACTCGAAGAAGCCCTCAGGGACGGTCATACCGGTCTGATGATCAGCTCTGTCGAGGATGGAGTCACTATGTCGGTTGTTGCTCATATTATGAGGTGGGAGGTTATGATTATTTCGGTTTGTATATGTTTGACTGCCGCGGGGGGCCGAGGTTTAATCGAGCTCTGAAAAATATTGCTCAATTTTTTTTACGGCGTGGTGATACGATGCTTTGAGCGCGCCCTGGGAGGTCCCGAGGATTTCCGACATCTGCTCATAGGGCATCTCGTCGTAATAGCGCATGTTGAACACCAGACGCTGCTTTTCGGGGAGGGAGGCTATGGCTTTGCGGAGCTCGAGGCGGAGCTCATTGCCGTCGATGTCGGTGTCGGCTTCGATGGCGTGGATCACGTGGGCCTCCTCATCGTCGAGGGATATATTGAGGCGCTTGCGCTCCCGCTCGAGAAATGTCAGGCTCTCGTTGATGGCTATCTTGTGGAGCCAGGTCGAGAGGCGCGCGTCGCCGCGGAAGGCGTCAAGCGAGGTCCAGGCTTTGAGGAAGGTGTTCTGGAGGAGGTCGTTGGCGTCGTCGTGGCTGTTGACCATGCGGCGTATCTGCCAGTAAAGGGGCTGACTGAAGCGGTCAATGACCTCGGCAAAAGCGCTTCGGGCCGTCGAGGGATTGCGCAGGCTCTCGGTCAGGGCGGTGTCGGCGGAGGCGGAGGGTCGGGTCGTGGGGTCCTTTGAGGTCATTGGGGTTATTTCTGTATGTTTGAGGGGCTTGAGAAGAGGATGAGGGAGTCTCTCACGGCTGCCGGGCGGGCTATCTCCTCGGGGATGAAGCGCCAGTTGGGGGTCACTGATGGCTCAATGACGCCCTTCTCCTCGATGGCTTTCATCAGGTAATAGCGGAGGTCTTTGTCGGTGGAGGCGAGGATGCGCCCGGGCAGCTCGTCGTGGGGGATGCCCGCGCCTTCGGTCAGGAGGTTGCCGCCGCCGTTGCCGCGGTAGGAGTTGATGGCCACGCGATAGGTCTTCGCCGGGTCGAAGGGTGAGCCGTCGGCCATTGAGAGGATGGTGATCTTCTCGCCCCGGGGCTTGGTGACGTCGACGGTATAGTTGATGCCGGCGGCCGAGTCGAAGTTATATGACGGATATTTGAGGCGGCTGTCGGCCGGAGAAGGATTGTCGGAGGCAAAGCGGATGAGATGGCCCTCCGGCGAGGTGATCCGGTTGGTCCAGATGTCATACGACTCTTCGAGATAGTCTTTTATCTCGCGGCCTGTCAGAGCCATGGTGTAGAGGAGGTTTTCATATTTGTAGAGTGAAAACATATCGGCCATGGTCACGGGGCCCTCAGCGATGACGGCGTCGAAGCTCAGCGGGGCCGCCATCGACACATCGGCCTGCGCTATCTCGAGCTGGAGGCGATGGATAAGGTCTATGAAGGCCGAGGGGCCGAAATAGGCGTCGCGGGCGCGGAAGGGGCCGGTGGCCCGGCCTATCTCGCGGCCGACGAAGCTCTCCACGGCCTCCATATCGGGAGCGAAGGCGGCCATATAGGCGGGGGAGGGGGCGGTGGCCGTCAGCGGCTCCACGCTCCCCCTGACGCTCTTGGCGATGACTTTACCCTCGGGCGAGAGGGTGAAGGTGAGGTCCACTCGGCCGAGGTTGGTGGCGTTGGCGGCGGGATTGACCACCACCACTTCAGTCCCCTCGGGATCGCGGACCGTCAGGTCCCAGACGCGATGGTCGTGGCCCATGAAGATGGCGTCGAAGCCGGCCACCTGCCGCCCCACCTCGATGGAGGCGTTTTCCATGAAGCCTTGCGAGAGGGTCTCGGCATGGCCGCCGGAGTGGAAGAGGCCGATGATGGCGTCGGGCTTCTCCTGCTCCTTGATGATGGGGATCCATCGCGCAGCCGTGGCTGTCATGTCGTCAAAGAAGAGCCCTTCCCAGAGGTTGCGGGGGAGCCAGGTGGGTATGGCGGGGGTGATCATGCCCAGGATGGCTATCTTCACTCCCTGGCGCTCTATGACGGTATAGGGCTTGACGTAGGGCTGACCCGTCTTCTCATCGATGATGTTTGCGCCGAGCACCGGGGCGTCGACCTGGGCGATGAAGCGGTCATAGACGGGATGGCCGGTCTCTATATCGTGGTTGCCTAAGGTCAGGGCATCATAGCCCAGGTATCCGAGGGCACGGGCGGCGACGTGGGGCGCCTCGGTGTCGACAAAGTTGTAGAGATAGACCGTAGGCTGGCCCTGAAGGAGGTCGCCGTTGTCGAGGAGGATCACGCTCTCGGGCCCCCGGCTCCTCCGCAGCGAGTCGACGTAGGTGGCCACCCTGGCGAGGCTCCCCGGCCAGGGGCGTCCGGCGATATAGTCGGTCGGGAAGAGATTGCCGTGGACGTCGGTGGTCTCCAGCAGGGAGATGGTCACCTCGCGCGGCTCCCCCTCGGGAGCGGCGGCAGCGGCGGCGGCGTTGATAGTGGTGAGGGCGGTCAAAGCTATGGTGAGGGATGATATGAGGCGGTTGATGTTCATCGTGATAGACTTATTGATAGGGTTTTAAGGCTCGAGCAGACACATTATCTTGCCTATCTTGAGCTTCCCCACGAGCTTCAGCGGACGGTGGGGGGGGTCGGTTTCAATCCAGGTGTCGATGTCGTCGCTCGATTTGCGGGAGTCGCCGCCGGTGGTGAAGCGGAAGCGTATGTGGTAGGTGTCGCAGGGGCGGCCGTTGAGGTCAATCTTCTCCCGGCCGACAAAGGTGATGGTCAGGCGCTCTTTTTTCTTGGCCGAGAAGATGTTGATGATGCGCTGCTGCCCGCGGCTCATCGTGGAGAAGGGGAGAGTGCGGAGGTAATAGAAGGCGCTGAGCATATCCACCGTGGTCCCCGTGGCCTGCAGCGACGTGGAGGCCTCGGTCATCTCGGCTCCGGGGCGGGCGCGGCGATAGCGGTGGGTGGTGGCCGACACCTGGGGGCCGCTGACCCGGAAGCTGACTATGTCGCGCGAATATTTTCCCGCTTCGTTGGCCACCCTCTCATAATAGGTCGGCGTCATCGAGGGGAGGGATATGGTGGAGTAGAGGGTGTCGCGCAGCGAATATATCTTGTCGGCCCATGGCTCCGAGGCGGCGGTCAGCACGGCCCGGGCCTCGGTGGCTCCGGGAGTGAAGGATAGGGTGGCGTGGCCGGCCTGCTTATTGATGATGCCCCAGCGATACATCACGCGATAGCGTAGAGTCTCGGCCGGGATAGGGGAGGCGGCCGAGACTGCGAGAGCTCCCAAGAGGATGAATAGGGCTATGATGACGCTGCGCATTCTCGTGAATTTTTGGTTAATGACTGTCAAGTGGGGAGGGGGAGGAGAGGCGCCGGGGCTCCCTCATCCGTGGCTCAGGCCTCACGACACGGGAGTCGAGAAATCGTTGAACGGGAGGGCCATCCGAGCCTGCTGCTCGATGCGCCGGTTGCGCCAGCACTTGCGGCACACCGCAATATAGCGCTCGTCGCCGCCGATCTCCACCTGAGCGCCCTCGGTGACGATGTCGCCCCGGGAGTCGATGCGGGCGTTGATGATGGTCTTGCGGCCGCAGGTGCAGGTCGACTTGATCTCGTCGAGAGTGTCGGCAATCTCAAAGAGGCGCCGCGAGCCCTCGAAGAGGCGGCTCTTGAAGTCGGTGCGCAGGCCATAGCATATCACATTGGAGCCGAAATCGTCGACCACCCGCGCCAGCTGATCTACCTGCGCCGCCGAGAGAAACTGCGCCTCGTCGACCAGTAGCCAGTCAATGACGGCCATAGTCTGCTCAAAGAGCTCCTGGGCCAGAGCATAGAGGTCGGTCTCGGGATAGACCCACCGACACTCGCGCTCGATGCCGATGCGCGAGCGGATGACGCTGCGCGATCCCTCGCGGGTGTCGATGCAGGGCTTGAGACAGACATATCTCATCCCCCGCTCCTCGAAGTTATAGGCCTGAGTCAGGAGCATCGCTGTCTTGGCCGAACCCATAGTGCCGTAGCGGAAATATAGTTTACCTTTGCGGTTCATCGTCGGATAATCATTGTAGCTCGCGGGCGCCATCGGGCATCCCGCGCCTGCAAAGGTATGAAAACTTTCTCAAACCCCCTTCCCCTCCCCCTGTTAAAAAAACCTATCCCCTCCGGTCAGGCCGCGCGGGAATGATTTTTTTTTACTCCACGGTGATTGCCGAACAAAAAGAAATTATTACCTTTGCCATGACCTATCGCCGTGGCGACTCCTCAGGGAGCGGAACGAGGGAGGTCATTACATAATAATGAGCGTTTATCAGCGCTTGATTCTTGGCTGTTTCAGAAATCTGGCAGTTTCAGACACTTCGTCAAGAATGAAGCAACGGTAGATGTCTATCGGGTATGCTATATGCCCCGGTCGCTCCGTGCCCTCAAGGCCCGGCGCGCCGGCGCGTAATCATACGGCGTAGGCTCTCCGTTGCTCGTTCTACGAAGTGACGGCTATGCCAGATGCCATGAAACAGCAGGACGAGCAACGATACGGATCCTGCGCTCTTTTTTTTGTCTTATCCGGGCCTGTCGGGGATTTGCGGGCCGCCATATCAGTCACTGCTCCGCAACGGGAAAAATGAAGATGTTAAAGGCTTCGGAGACCACGCTGTTTTTCAACACGCGCGACGAGATGATAAAGGTGAAGCTCGACAGGGTGGCCTGTTTCGAGGCCGACGCCAATTATTGTCACGTCACCTTTATCAATGGCGGGAAGGCCACTCTCCTGACCAGTCTGGTCAATATCGAGACACTCATCTCGGAGCGCTTTCGGGCCGACAATCCGATGTTTATCCGCATCGGCAAGCGATATATCGTCAATAAAAACTTCATCTTCAGGATCAATGTCCTGAAGCAGAAGCTGGTGCTCTCCGACCTTGAGTCACCATATATAATAGAGCTTACCGTAGGCAAGGAAGCGCTCAGAAACCTCAAGCAACTTTACTCACCAAGGCATCAGTCATGAAAGAAATCATCATTGGTCGCAAGGGAAATCAGGTGACCCCGATCACCGATCCGACCGTTAGCCGCCACCACTGTAAGGTGACGGTGGCCGACGATGGCTCGATGACCATCGAAAACCTCAGCGGCTCCGGCACGTCGGTCGACGGAGTTGAGATAATCCGTAAATCGGTGAGCAAAGACAGTATAGTGGGTCTCGGGCCCAGCTTCCGCGCCCCTCTCTCAGCCCTCCTGGGGTCTCTGGCTGCCTCCGATAAGCCATCGTCCCCACCCTCCAAAGCGCCGGAGGCTAAGACGGAGCCCCCCAAAGTGACCATCACCCATCTGCGTCGCGTCTGGGAAGATTATAACAATGCCAATCTCGAAATAGCCGACAAGCAGCGCAAGATCAACCTTGTGCGCACCGGGCTCGGTATCTTCACCATGTGCGCGATGCCTACGATCTTCTTTTTAGGCCCTGTTGGATATGTCCTGACAGGAGTGGGTGTCCTCGGCAATATCTACAGCTTTGCGGGAATGAGAAATGCCGAGACACCGGCCGAGCGTCAGGAGCGACAGGATCAGTTTGACGACGCGTGGGTATGCCCCAATCCCAAATGCCGGCGGTCGCTCCCCGCCAGGAACTACAAACTTCTGGTGCGAAACCATCAGGCGTGCCCTTACTGCAAAGCTAAATACGTCGAGTGATGAAAACCTTGATAGCCTGTCTCCTCTCGCTGATTATTGCTTGTCAGGCCTCCGCCGAGACATATATGGTCAGTGTGGGCATCAACCTCTATCGCTCCTCCGTCATAGGCAATCTCACCAAGGCCGAGAGAGACGCCGGAGCCATGGCGGCTCTCTTCAGCAGGGCTACCCCCTTCGTGACCACCCTGACCGGCTGCCGAGCCACCAAAACCAATATCCTCTCCGCTCTCCGCAGCCATGCCGCGAGAGCCGGTGAGGGCGACCGCCTTATATTCTTCTTCTCCGGTCACGGCTTCTCTGGAGGGTTCTGCCCCTACGAGATGGCATCCCTCGCCGATGGCCTCGCCTACGATGAGATAATCTCGGTAATGAAGTCATCCGGGGCCCGCGACAAATTTATCTTTGCCGACGCATGCAATAGCGGCGCTATCCGTCAGGAGGGATCAGCCGGCAACCCGCGCCCGGGCAACGTCCTGATGTTTCTCTCCTCGCGTGGCAGGGAATCGTCTCTTGAATCGCCCTTTCTCGCCAACGGCTACTTCACCAAATATCTCCTCCGTGGTCTCCGTGGAGCGGCCGACATCGACCGCGACCGGAAAATCACCGCCTCCGAGATCTTCCGCTTTGTCAGCACAGGGGTGGCCGAGCAATCCGCCGACCGGCAGCATCCGGTCATGTGGGGCTCGTTTCCCGACGATCTCATCATAGTGCAGTATAGCCGCAAGAAATAATCCACCATCACATTAATCAACATCCCTCACCATAATAACAATGCAACTACGACAAGGCACAACGCTCCAGGGCGGAAAGTATCGCATCATCCGCGTCCTCGGTCAAGGCGGCTTCGGCATCACCTACCTGGCCGAGCATACCATGCTCGACAAGATGGTGGCCATCAAGGAGTTTTTCCCGAAGGAGTATTGCGATCGCGATGCGACGACGAGCCATATTACTCTCGGCACCAAGAGCTCTTCAGAGATCGTTGCTCAGCTCAAAACAAAGTTTATCAAGGAGGCAAAGAATATCTCAAAGCTCTCCCATCATAATATCATAACCATACATGATATTTTCCAGGAAAACGAGACGGCCTATTATGTTATGGAATATGTTGAGGGTGAGTCGCTTGGCGAGATGATTAAGCGCGTGGGAGTGTTAAGTGAGGGCCTGGCTCTGAGATATATCCGCAAAATTGCCGATGCTTTGGGATATATGCACTCATTAAGCATGAACCATCTGGACCTAAAACCGGCCAATGTGATGGTGCGCCGCTCCGACGATGAGCCTATCCTCATCGACTTCGGCCTATCGAAGCAATATGATGCCGCCGGCGACCAGACCACTTCGACCCCGATCGGTATAAGCCACGGCTTTGCGCCAATGGAGCAGTATCGGCCGGGAGGTGTGGCCACCTTCACGCCCCAAACCGACATCTACGCCCTCGGCGCCACACTCTTTGCCCTCCTCAAAGGCGAGACCCCCCCCCATTATAGTGATATTTTAGAAGATGGACTGCCCGACCTACCCACCTCGGTCTCCTCTAACGTGAACAATGCAGTGGCCCATGCTATGGAGATAAGGAAAAACAAGCGCCCTTCCTCCATCGCCGACTTCCTCTCTGAGCTGAACGATAGCTCAGAGACTACAAGCCACCAGACTAACGGTGTTCGTAAAGAGCACTCCGCGTCGGCTGCTTCAATATCTTCATCCGATCCTTCATCAGTCGAGGAAACCATCTTCCTCGGCGATATAAGGGAACATCAATCTCATACGCCCCATGCACTCGAGAAAGTAAAGGCAAAAGGGAGAAAACCCGTAATCATTGATGGGATAGAGTTTGTCGACCTCGGATTATCAGTAATGTGGGCAAATAAAAATGTCGGTGCGGACAAGTCCTATGATCCGGGGATGTATATCAATAAGTTGGTTGACGAAGACATAAAGCAAGTAGTTCATTATAACTTGACCGGCGCTGCAATTCCAACAATAGACCAATGGGAAGAACTGAAAAACAGATGCCGTTGGGAATCAACCGAAGTTGATGCTCAAGGAGGATATATGGTCTATGGTCCTAACGGGAATTCCATCTTTTTACCGTTGACCGGTGATGAGTCTTTTATGAATTACCGATCTTATGGTCTCCTTTTTACGCGTGAAACTTTTTACAAGGGAGAAGAAGCGCCCGGTGGGTATTTCTTTTATTACCGTCGTGGAGGTGAATATAAGACAGTCCAATATATGTGCAATTATGCTTGTCCCGTCAGATTAATTGTCAACCCTAAAAAATAATATTATGCAACTACGACAAGGAACAACGCTCCAGGGCGGGAAGTATCGCATCATCCGCGTCCTCGGTCAGGGCGGCTTCGGCATCACCTACCTGGCCGAAAACACCTTCTTTGAGAAGCGGGTGGCCATCAAGGAATTTTTTCCGAAAGACTTCTGCGACCGCGATAATACGAGCCATCTGACCCTCGGCACCCAGAACAATGCCGAGACCGTTGCCAAACTGAAGGAGCGTTTTCTGAAAGAGGCCAAAAATATTGCCCGACTCGACTATCCCGGCATCGTAAGGATTCACGATATCTTTCAGGAAAACGACACCGCCTATTATGTCATGGACTATATCGACGGGGAGAACCTCAGCGAGATAGTCAAGCGCATGGGGCCACTGCCGGAAGCGAAGGCCGTAGAGTATATTATTAAGGTAGGCAAAGCGCTCGAGTATATCCACTCGCGCAATATGACCCACTTCGACGTGAAGCCGGCCAACATCGTCGTGCGCCGCTCTGACAATGAGCCAATACTGATCGACTTCGGCCTCTCGAAGCAGTATGACACAGTCGGGTCGGCCACCTCGACCCTCATGCAGGCCATCAGCCACGGGTATTCCCCCATCGAGCTCTACAACGCCGGCTCCATCACCGCCTTCTCCCCCAAGACCGACATCTACTCTCTCGGAGCAACGCTTTATTACCTGCTGACCGGGCAAACACCTCCTCAAGCCGGCAATCTGATAGATGAGGGGCTGACCTTCCCTGCCGGCTTCCCCGATGCCCTCAAAGCACCAATCCGCAAAGCGATGTCAGCCGGCCGTCAGGGACGCCACCCCTCCATCGCCGCCTTCCTCGCCGACCTCGGCTCTCTGAATGTTGATCCCATCTCATCGGCTGACGAAACTACCCGTATGGTGGAGTCCCCAACCTCGCCTTGCTATCCATTTTCCGATCCAAATGCCGAAACTGAAATTGATGAAGGGCCTGAAGGGAGATCCTGTGTTAAAATAATATTTATAGGTTTAGTGGCTGCTATTTGCATTCTCATTGTATGGTTATGCATTGATGTATACAATTCAAATAACTCCATGGATTACGGAGTAGAAGAGGTTGTCGATGTACCGGAAGCTTTTGAAGTAGCGGTGGAGGAGGTTCCTGACGAGTATTATGACACGACCTATATTGTCTGGGACTCATTACCGGCAGCCGATTAACCTGTTCACTTCAAGTAAAAAACACGGAGGTCTTTTATCATTATCACAGGATAACCAAATATTAAGTTAAGTCACTATAACAATGCAACTACGACAAGGCACAACGCTCCAGGGAGGGAAGTATCGCATCATCCGCGTCCTCGGTCAAGGCGGCTTCGGCATCACCTATCTGGCCGAGCATACGACACTCTATAAAAAAGTAGCCGTGAAGGAGTTCTTTCCCAAGACTTTCTGCGGCCGAAACGACACCACGAGTCAGGTCTGCGTGGCCACCGAGGCCAATGGTCCGATAGTGACACGCCTGCGGCAGAAGTTTATCAAGGAAGCGCAGAATCTGGCAAAGATGGATTGCCCTTATATCGTGAGGGTCACCGATGTCTTCGAGCAAAACGATACCGCCTATTATGTCATGGACTATATCGAGGGGCAGACGCTTGCCGAGATGGTCAAACTGACAGGTCCGATGCGGGCCGGTCAGGCTATTGGCGTTATCGAAAAGATAGGAGAGGCGCTGGAGTATATCCACTCCAAGCGGATGAACCATCTCGATGTTAAGCCGGCCAACGTTATGGTGAGAGCCTCAGACCTTAGACCTATCCTGATAGATTTCGGCCTCTCCAAGCAGTATGACACCTCAGGACAGCAAACGTCGACAACGCCCGTGGGCATCAGCCACGGCTATGCCCCCATAGAGCAGTATAGCGATGGCGGAGTCAGGGAGTTTTCGCCTCAGACCGATGTCTATGCCTTGGGCGCG
The DNA here is from genome assembly GCA_964488335.1 of uncultured Bacteroides sp. Lineage (GTDB taxonomy): Bacteria > Bacteroidota > Bacteroidia > Bacteroidales > Muribaculaceae > Paramuribaculum. The sequence goes on along the minus strand of CAZAUV010000039.1, from coordinate 4,538 downwards.
ACCCTCTACTATCTCCTGTCGGGCAAGACGCCTGAGCAAGCGCCCGTGTTGATAAGCAACGGACTGCAATGTCCTCCCGAGATCCCTGGGAGTCTCCGCGGCCCCATCACCAAAGCCATGTCGCCGAGCCGCGACCACCGTTATCCCACCGTCGCCGCCTTCCTCTCCGCCATCGGAGTCAATAAAAGCGACGGGAGCGATACTACCCGGGTGATCAGACCTGCGGAGGTATCAACCGTATATGTCGAACCTCAAGAAACCGATCTTTCTTCCGATATAGACACCCCTTCGGATAAGAAGAAAAAGTCGGGAAGGCGCGTACTTGTGTATACATTATCCGCAGTAGCGATCGTTGTGCTTGTCGTTGTATTTTATAATTCATTTCTCAATACCGTTGTTAATGGCTTAATTACCAATGAGACGAGGTATGAGCCGACAGACACGATAATATTCCCATCGGTGATAGGAGAGTGTAAGTACTCCGGAGAGCTTGACGATAACTATGAACCACATGGTCGCGGCACCGCTGTATTCGCACCGGGCGGGGTGGCAATCTCTTATGAGGGGGAGTGGATTCATGGAAATATGAGTGGCCAGGCGGTCTACATTATGAGCAATGGCGATGTATTTAAGGGTATCTTTCGTGAGAATAAGTTTTCATCGGGGCGCTATTCCACTTCCGGAGGAGAATATTATGAAGGGACATTTGTCGATGAGCAGCCTTATATGGGCGCTTGGTATGATAAGAGCGGCCGCATGGTTAGTAAAGTCATAAAAGGGAAAGAATCATAATGTTATAGTATGAGAAGATTTTACATATTTTTTGCTCTGATTGTATGTGTAGCGAGCTACGCACAATCCCCATATGTGTTTAATAGCCTAAGTCAAGTCGACATACAATTTAAAGACATCGTAAGAGGATATAAGGACTTCGAAAGAGAAAGGGAGGAGTGGTCCGCCGAACCAGATGGAGAGATAAACGGGCATTACTTTGTGGATCTTGGTCTGCCGAGCGGCCTGAAGTGGGCCACCTGCAATGTCGGGGCTTACTCGCCCGAGGGCTACGGCTCATATTTCTCCTGGGGAGAGACGTCGCCGAAAGATAGTTATGAAGAGAGTAACTCTTCGACATTCGGTCGGAAAATCGGTGATATAGCGGGAAGTAAGCAATATGATGCCGCGCGAGCCAACTGGGGCGGATCATGGCGCCTCCCGAGAATGAATGAAATTGAGGAACTTGTAAATAACTGTACCTGGACCTGGAGTGAGCGCGAAGGCATTATCGGTTATGAAGTCACCGGCCCCAATGGAAAATCAATTTTCCTGCCGGCTGCCGGATATCGTAGCGGATCTTCTTACTCGGGACCGGGTCGGGAAGGTATCTATTGGAGCGGATCTTCCTATGGTAATGCCCAGGGAGCATGCGATCTCAGTTTCAATGGTTCCAATCAGCAAGTAGGATGGGACTATCGTGATCGCGGTCGCTCAGTGAGGGCCGTTTCGCAATGAGGCTCCAGCTATGACTGACCATCATAAATCACATAAGACACTAACCATAAAATACAGAGGCTCCCATAAATGAAGATGCGTAAGTTAATACTAATCCTTGCCATTTTGTTAGGCTCCGCAGGGTGTTACGCCCAGACGAAGACTATAACGAGGCATGGCACAGGCATATCTGACTCTTCGGCCGGAGGCTCTACCGGAAGCTCATCTTCAGAAAACGAAGAAAAAAGAGACTTACGGGGGCATAAGTGGGTGGATCTTGGTCTTCCGGGAGGCGTATTGTGGGCTGCATGTAATATAGGCGCTTTAAGACCGGAGGACCCCGGCGACTATTTCGGATGGGGTGAGACGCGCACCAAGGATGAATACCATTCCGCAAACTCCATGACCTGGGACAGACAGATAGGCGAGATTTCCCGCGACAGGAAATATGACGCCGCGAGAGCCAACTGGGGCGGTTCGTGGCGCCTCCCGACAAGGACCGAGATGGAGGAGCTTATCAACAATTGTTCCTGGACATGGACCCGGACCGAAGGTGTAGCAGGATATACCGTTACCGGTCCTAACGGCAATTCCATCTTTATGCCGGCTTCCGGTTACCGTTACGGGAGCTCGCTTCTATACGAAGGCACCGACGGAGACTATTGGACGGCGACCCCTAACGAGCAGATACCTATCGACGCGTGTCGACTCGTTTTTGCCGAGTCAGGGCATGATGTGGGGTGGATCGGCAGAGAATTTGCCTTCCCCATCAGGGCTGTCTCAGATTGACCTTAGCCACGATATGGCCAATAATTTTTGTCTATGTCTGATTATTATCGTTAATCCATAATTATTCTTTTATCCATGCGTAACCTGTTGATATTCTTATCTGTCCTCTTAGGAGCATCGTGTTGTTACAGTCAGACCCAAGAAATCAAGCATAAAATTGGTGTTAATCACGTTGACTCTGACAAAGAAGCTAAGGAAATAGCGCGCAAGAGGGAAGAAGCGCGCAAGAAGGCCATGCAAGACAGTATAAAAAAGGCCGAGGATGCACTCCGACGTCAACGAGAGGCCGAAATGGCACGTTTACAGGCTGAGGAAGCCCGCCGTCTTCAGGATGAAGAAGCCAAGCGGCAGAGAGCGGCCGAGGAAGCCAAACGCCTCAAAGAGGCACAACGGCCTAAACCGGGATATACCAACTATCATGAGTGGATTGACCTCGGACTGCCGAGCGGCCTTAAATGGGCCTCTTGCAACATGGGCGCCTCCTCGCCTACCGACATCGGAGGCTATTACTCTTGGGGAGAGATATCGACCAAAAACGAATACTGGCAGGAAAACAGTGTGACCAGAGAAAGGGCCTTGGGTGATATTGCCGGTAATTCACAATTTGATGCTCCCCGGGCATTATGGGGTAGCACATGGCGTCTCCCTACCAAGGCCGAGATGGATGAGCTCGTTTTTCAATGTTCCTGGAGGTGGACTGTTCAGAATGGAGTCCCGGGATATACCATCACGGGTCCTAACGACAATTCAATTTTCCTTCCCGCCGGGGGCTTCATTACAGGAGTAACGGTATCCAGGAAAGGGGTGTTTGGCTATTACTGGACAACGGAGCCGATGGCTAACTCCGCCTATGCCTATGGCCTTTACTTCAATGAGTCGGGCTATGAGGTCGGCGGATGCGATCGCAGCCTCGGCGTATGTGTCAGGCCGGTCACGCCATAAAACAGTCTGATATAAGAAACTTAGCTGTTAATAAGATTGACATTCAATGTAATAAATTATGACAAGATATATTCCATTATTGATAGCTCTGTTTGCAGCCATTGCTGCGCAGGGCGAGACGGTCTATCTTTATAACGATAACGGCCGGGGAGGAATTCATCGCACTGCGGCAACGCTGGTGGTCGATGATGGCCAATATTTTGTGGATGTCCCCCAAAAGAGTTATGATGGCAAGATTAAGAAAGAAAGGCTTAAGGTCTATCGCATCAAAGATGAAGCTTATTATCTGTATCACCGACCCAAATGGGCAGCCAAATATGTCTATGTGGCAGCCCGACCTCTCGGTTTTTTTACGGTCCAATGCTATTATTTCAATATGAAATCAAAATGGCGGCCCTCCCTTACACAAGATCCTGATGATCCTAACCGTATTATACCTGTGAAATGGATAATGGGGTATTATGACAATGAAGGCGCTATCTCAAAAAGGCGTCTGCTGGTGATACGTTGCAACGGTAAGCTGTCGATTTACTCGGGAGATGATATGTTTTCTCACAAGATATTGGAAAATGACCATCCGGAAATATTGGATCCGGCGTGGACGCGACAATTCAGGTATTATACCGACTTTATGCCTCCTAAGGTGTTTTTCAATCTCAAATAGCGAGTATCGCAGGGATATATGCTGACATTATTTGTAAATCGCTTATAAATAGAATATTTATCGTAAACGATGCGAAAAATCCTGTTAATCCTTTGCTTGCTTCTCGGCGCGGCCGGCATCCAAGCGCAGACAAATGTTATCCGGCCGCAGAAGTCCAAGCCTGCGCATGTAAAATCCAAACCGGGCCAAAAACCAAATCAAGGAGCCGGCGGAACACAAAAGCCGGAGGCCGGTAGCAAGCAGGATGATGACTGCACTATTATAGAAAAAGGAATGATCTTTACGGTCAACGGCGTGAAGTTTGAGATGGTAAAGGTCGATGGGGGCTCCTATCAAATGGGGTCTTATTCTGGCTACAATGACGAGCAGCCGGTCCATCCCGAGACCGTAGGCACCTTCTATATCGGCCAGACCGAGGTGACGCAGCGCCTCTGGTCTGCCGTGATGGGGAGCAATCCATCATACAACAAGGGTACAAACCTACCTGTGGAGAATGTGTCGTGGGACGATTGTCAGATTTTTATTAACCGTCTTAACCAGTTGACCGGACTGACCTTCCGCCTTCCGACAGAGGCTGAGTGGGAGTATGCCGTCCGGGGAGGCAACAAGTCGCGCGGCTACACCTACAGCGGCAGCAATGATATTTATCGTGTGG
>CAZAUV010000038.1:0-17278 GCA_964488335.1 uncultured Bacteroides sp. | reverse complement strand
TTAACCCTTCTTGCGCGGTGAACGCTTTCGGCGGCGGCGTTGACGGTGGGGAGTATCGGCTTTGAGCTTGCTGAGATCGACACCTGCTTCGCGGAGTATATCCGCAGTGTCGCGGCGCGGATTGGAACAGGCAACCTTGCGGATGCGGGCGATAATCTTCTCCAGTTCACCCTCAGTGCGGCAGCGCATGGCCTTGGCTATCTGTTGCGGATCGACGGGTAGCGAGTAGTTGAACATTGCGTCACCGTTCTCTATCATGCGGCGGTTGCGTTCGGCCACGTTGTCTATCCCTTCAGTAGGGAGCCCGGACGCCAATAGGTCGGCCTTGATAAGATCAAGAAGGAGGTTGAAGCGCGCCGGCTCGTCGCAATCGAGCTGCACACGGCGCAACTGGCGGTCTTTGAGCCGCTCGCACCGCTCGCCGCGATTACTGCAGAAACCTTGGTGGTCGAGATAGAACTGCACCGGGCCCATTTCATCGCGCTCATAGCGCAGACGCCGCATTATCTGACGCGCGGCACGTCCGCTGAGCGTCTCATGATTGGGATAGCTAACATTCCCGGTGTTGTTTGTTACGCGCGATGCCGGCTTGCCAAGATTGTGGAAAAGAGCGGCTAAGCGTAAGGGAAGAGGCGCGTCCGGGTTTATCTCAAGCAGCTTTTCCAGAGTGAGCAGAGTGTGGTCGAAAAGACGCATATCTCCGTTGATAGTTTCATCGCCGATAGCATACAACTCAGGGAGAATATGCTGAAGCGCCCCCACATCGATGAGTAGCCGGATAGCCTCCATCGTATCCGGACTCTCCAGGATTCGGTCGAATTCGCGGTGAAGACGCTCGCGGCTTATGGTGTCGAGCTCAGGGGCATATCTCTTCATCGACTCTATCAACGCCGGGTCGGTAATCGGTTGGCCGTAGCGCATGGCAAAGCGTATGATGCGCATCAGACGCAACGGGTCATCCTCCAGCGTCTGGTCAGGCGGCAAGGGTGTGCGTAACGTCAGAGATTTGATATCATCGATACCCATGCCCGTCGGATCAAGCAGTTTGTCGCGACTTATATCATAGAAAAGGGTATTTATCGTGAGGTCGCGCCTGTAGCTGTCATCCTCAATAGACCCGAAGGCAAGGGCAGGATTACTGTCGGTCTCAGCCGTGTAGCGGCTGCGCCGGGTCTGCACGATCTCCAGCTCTATATCGCGGAAATTGCGGAGCACAACGCGCGCAGTGCCGAAGCGCTTGAAAAGCGTAGCACGTCCGGCCACCAGATGGCGTTTCTCCAGCCAACGTGCAAACCTCACTCCGCCATCAGGCAGATCAACAGCGAGATCAAGATCCTTTATAGGAAACCCCAACATCATATCGCGACAGCATCCGCCAACGGCAAACAGATGTCCCTCCCATTCAGTTCCCTGAATGATAGACTTTAAATATTGGCATAGCTGATGGTAAATTTCCGTTGTCATAAATGAATGTGGAGATTCCTAAAATCTGCCCCCGAAATCGCTGTGGATCTCGGGGGCGTTATTTTATTGGAGCCGCGAGTGGGACTCGAACCCACGACCTTTTCGTTACGAATGAAATGCTCTACCGACTGAGCTATTGCGGCCTGCCTGAAAAAAGGTGATGCAAAGTTACAGCTTTTTTTTATATTGGCAATATCTTTCCCCCAGTTTTTTGCAACAACCGCCTTCTCCCCCTCCCCCTCACCGATTATAGCGATGCTAAATCTCTTTTTCATCACTCAACGTCATTAAGATTAAGATATACGCTTCCTATGAATGGGAGATCAACCAACTTTCCCTGTTTGTAAGCGTTGTAAGGTGAGAGTCGTTTGCTAAGCCCGAGATTGGTGAGGCGTTTCAACTCAGTTTCTCCATCTTCATTTTTATCGGTGAACCATATCTCATCACGCCGGATAAAATCCTCGTTTAGAAGATTTATGTCATGAGTGGTGACTAATAGTTGTGATTTTCTTTCGCTGTTGATCAGAAATACTTTCAAGAAGAAAGAAAGCAGTTCATAATGTATACTGCTTTCAACCTCATCCATTATTACGAAATGATTTTTAGCGAGAAGGTGGTGAAGAACAATTGTCATTCCCATAAAGCGCAAGGTTCCGGATGATTCCATGTCTTCCGACAATGTGTGCACACCTCCGTTGGTTTTATGTTGGAAGCGCACCGGGAGGCCTTGATTCCACTCTATACCGCTGATATTAAAGTCAGAGGCTTTGAGGAATTTCAGGATAAATTCCTTTATGCTACCATCACGGTCTTCTTCAAGTGTGTTATGAATGAATGGCGATAATATCAGGTTTGGCTCAATAATTGCTTCAAGAGTCTTATTGAAGAAGTCGTAGACCTTGTTCAATCGGCTTGACTCAACATTGCTTATACTGAAGGCGGCTAAGACAGTACGGTTGTTGATGGTGTTTCCCTCAATCAATCGCTGACTCTTTTTCAGAAGACCGAGTTTTGTGCTGAAAGATATTTCTGATGAATCAGTGTGTTCATTGTATTTCCGGGTATAAAGCTCTGTAGGTCTTGCCGTCAGATAAACTGAGAGCATCTCTTTGTAAATGCGGCTGTTGTCAAACTCTATTGTCAGCAAATATTTTTCTTTGTCAAGATAGAAAGTCATTGACATTTCAGACGTTTCATCAGCTGAAGTGTCATCCAACATAAATGGCACTGCTCCAAGATGCTCATTGCGATCAGATGGTTGGAAGCACATCAATGTCCGGAAATAATCCAACGCGTGCAATATATTGCTCTTTCCCGAGGCATTCGCACCATAGATTATTCCTAATTTCAATAGTCGCACTCCATCCTTTACCTCTACCGAACTTTCTTCCAACAGATAAGTATCAGGCGTTGCTTGAAAACTCAACTGCTGCTGAGAGCGGATAGATTTGAAATTCTTTATAGTGAACTCTGCAATCATAAACGTGGTGGTTTTAGAATGCAAAGGTAGCGATAGAATCGCTATTCCACCAATTTTAATCGTCGATTTCTGCATAATCTGCACGAATCAGCGATTAAAATTGGTGAAACGTCATTTGAAAGCCGCTTCTACGACTGTCAGCGTATCGACAAATTCATAATACAATTATTGGAAATGCCTTTTGAGGAGAGATAGCGGCGGCGGGGATCAGATGTTGGAATCGGGGGTGAGGGGGAGGTCGATGCTGAAGGTGGTGCCGACGCCGGGTTCGGAGCTCTCTACGGCTATGTGGCCGTTGTGGTAGCGGTCGATGATACGCTTGGCAAGGGTGAGTCCTAAGCCCCAGCCGCGTTTCTTGGTGGTGTAGCCGGGATTGAAGACGGTGGAGAAGTTCTTGCGGGGTATGCCATTGCCGCTGTCGGCCACTTTCACTACTGCCATTTTGTCGCTGACACGGTAGGTTGTCACTTTTATGGAGCCTTGCCCCTGAGGCATGGCGTCAACGGCGTTGCGGATGAGGTTCTCCATCACCCACTCCATAAGGGGCGAGGAGGCCATGACGGGCAGCGGTTCGGCGCAGGGTTGGAACATCAGGCAGATGCGCGAAGATATGCGGCTGCGCATGTAGTTGACCGACCGGCCTACAACTTCGTTGAGGTCGACCTCTTCCATGCTTGGCTTCGATCCGATTTTGGAGAAGCGCGACGCTATGGTCTCGAGGCGCATGACATCTTTCTGCATCTCGTCAACCACTTCCTGGCTCACTCCTTCGTCGGGGAGCAGCTCAAGCCATGCCATGAGCGATGATATGGGTGTGCCCAGTTGGTGGGCCGTTTCTTTCGACAGGCCTACCCACACCTTGTTCTGCTCGGCGCGCCGGGTGGCGTTGACCGCAAAATATACAATAGCTACGAAAGCGAGCATCACCCCTATCTGGATGTATGGGAAGAAGCTCAGCTGCTTGAGCAGTTTAGAGTCCTCATAATACAAGTGTTGCATATTATCGGGGGTGATGATAATATGTATGACGTTGCCGGTTGATTTGAGCTCGTTGAGCTTATCGCGGAGGAAGGCTATGTTGGCGCCGGCCGGGGCGAGGAGCAACGAATCTTCCGGCTCGGGAAGGTCGAAGTTGCGATGATCTATTATCTGATCGTCGTTGTCGGTGAGCAGAACGGGTATGGTCCTGTTGTCCTGGATGATGCTTAGGAGGAATTCGAAATTGTGGAAGTTGCCATCGTCGTCGCCGCCTTCTGAAGCGCTCTCGAAGGTGACCAGTTCGCGTGTGGCGTCGGCCCATATCTGCATGCGTGAGCGTTCCTCACGGGCGAGATCTTTCACCGTGCGATTTGAAAAATAGAGGAAGTAGCCCACGAGCGCTACAGAGAGGAGCATGAAAAGGAAGGTGCCGAAACGGCGCAGATCGTAGATATTCATATAGCATATAACGTTGCATCACCGTCTCTTATTTTTCGATGCGCCCTGATTACGGCAACTTTTTTGGCACGGTATTTGTTTCATCTTTAAGAAAGGAATAATTGAAACAACAACATAACAGATTTACAATTATGGAAAGAATTGAACCAGGAAAGTTAGTGGAGTTTGCCTATGAGCTCTATCAGCTCGAAAAGGAGGGGGAAGTGTTGGTATACACTACTCCTGAAGAGCAGCCCGAACAGATCATCTTCGGTGTGACACAGGGTGTGTTCGTTCCTCTGGAACAGGCACTCCAGGGAAAGGCAGCCGATGAAACCTTCGATGTGACAATGAAGGCAAAAGAGGCTTTCGGTGTTTACGATATGGAGAAGGTCGTGGAACTCGACAAGAGCATTTTCGAGGTTGACGGCAAGTTTGACGACGAAATGGTCAAGGTGGGCAACATGCTCCCGATGATCAATTCCGACGGACATCAGCTCCTCGGTAAGGTTCTCGAAATCACCGACACGCATGTGAAGATGGATTTCAACCACATGCTCGCAGGCAAGGACGTACGCTTCAAAGGCAAAGTGCTCCTCGTGCGTGATGCCACTCCGGAGGAACTTCATCCGGCAGCAGGATGCGGTTGCGGTTGCAGCCACGAAGATTGCAGCGATGGCTGTGGGTGTGATGAGAGCCACGGTTGCGGCGATCACGGCTGCGGATGCCATTGATAAAATTCCTGCAACTTCATAAATGATAACAGAGATGGGGCTCAACTTGCCGAAGCAGGTTGAGCCCCATCTCTATCTAAATTGTATGAAACCACTATTTGATAATGCCGTGGGCACGGAACACTTTGGCGATCTTTTCCAGAGCGGTTGTCACCTGGTCGCGTGTGTGCGTGGCCATGAGGCTGAAAAGGTTAAGGGTGTCCTGAGGTGCTACTGCCGGCGAAACGACGGGGTTGACGAAGATGCCCTCCTCGAGCAGGTCGCGGGTGATGGCGAAGGTCTTGTTGTTGTCGCGCACGAACAGCGGGATAATGGGGGTGGACGTATTGCCTATCTCGAAACCGAGCGAACGGAATCCCTCGAGGGCGTAATTGGTGAGCTTCCAGAGGTTCTCCTGGCGTTCGGGTTCTGTCTGCATGATCTCCAGCGCTTTGAGAGCGGCAGCGGTAGAGGCGGGAGTGATGCTTGCCGTGAAGATATAGCTGCGCGAGTGGTGGCGGAGGAAGTTGGTGATCTCCTTGTCGGTGGCGATGAAGCCGCCGAGAGAAGCAAAGCTCTTTGAGAAAGTGCCCATAATGAGGTCAACGTCATCAGAGACACCATAATGGTGGCAAACGCCGCGACCTCCCTTGCCGAAGACACCGATGCCGTGGGCCTCATCTATCATAAGGGAAGCGTTATATTTCTTGGCGAGCTCCACCATAGCGGGGACGTTGGCCACATCGCCTTCCATCGAGAAAACGGAGTCGGAGACGATGAGCTTCACCTTGTCGGGGTCGCACTTACGGAGCTGCTTCTCGAGGCTCTCCATATCATTGTGCTTATACTTGAGGCTCTGGCTGAAAGAGAGTCGGCGTCCCTCGATGATAGAGGCGTGGTCTTGCTCATCCCAGAGGATATAGTCTTCGCGGCCGGTCAGGCAGGAGACCACACCGAGATTGACCTCGAAGCCTGTGGAATAGATCATTACATCTTCCTTGCCGATATATTCGGCCAGACGGGCTTCGAGTTGCTTATGGAGGTCAAGGGTGCCGTTGAGGAATGGGGAGCCGGCGCATCCGGTGCCATATTTGCGGGTAGCCTCGATGGCGGCCTCCTTGATGCGGGGGTCGTTGACGAGTCCGGAATAGCAGTTAGAACCAAACATCAACACCTTACGGCCATTGATGATCACTTCGGGGTCTTGCTCCGAAGAGATGGCCCGGAAATAGGGATATATGCCTAAGGCTTTGGCTTCCTGAGGGGCAGTGTAGCGGGCGAGTTTAGCTTGTAATAGCTTCATATTGTGTCGGTTTGAGGCTCAGACCGGATTGGATGGGCCGGAGCGTCGTTGACAATATTTTTAGTCAGTCGGAAAAATAAGGCTGCAAATTTAGTCAAAATTTGTGAAATGCTCTAAGCTAAGGCCAAATTTTTCACACATTTTTCCTTATAAAAGCGATTAGTGGGAAGCAAAGAGGGCACGAAGGGCCTCCTCGACTTTGCCTACTTCTACAATCTCTATCTTGAGGCGGGAGCGGTCAATGCCTTTGGCATTGCCCCTGGGGATGAGGATGCGCTTCATGGAGAGCTTCTCGGCTTCCATGATGCGCTGCTCGATGCGGGTCACCGGACGAATCTCTCCCGATAGGCCTACTTCGCCTGTCATCACGGTGGTGCGTGGAATGGCAGTGTCGATATTGCTCGAGAGAATGGCAGCGATTACGGCGAGGTCGAGCGCGGGGTCGCTAACGCGAAGTCCTCCCGCGATATTGAGAAACACGTCTTTGGCAGCCAGTTTGAAGCCGGCGCGTTTCTCCAGGACCGCGAGGAGCATTGCGAGGCGACGCCCGTCGAAGCCTGTGACGGAGCGCTGAGGAGTGCCATAAGCTGCTGTGGAGACCAGGGCCTGGACCTCGATAAGGAATGGGCGGATGCCGTCGACTGTGATACCCACGGCCACTCCGGAGAGATCTTCGTCGCCCTGGCTGAGAAGCATTTCCGAGGGGTTTGAAACCTCTCTGAGACCCTTCTGACACATCTCGTAAATGCCTAATTCCGAGGTGGAGCCAAAGCGGTTTTTGATGGAGCGGAGCACTCTGAAGAGGTAATGGCGGTCGCCCTCAAACTGAAGGACTGCATCGACGATATGCTCAAGGACCTTGGGCCCGGCAATGCTCCCTTCCTTGGTGATGTGACCTATCAATATCACGGGGACGCCTGATGTCTTGGCATAGGCAAGCAGACGGGCCGCGCACTCCCGGACCTGGCTGACAGAGCCGGCCGAGCTCTCGAGCTGGTCGGTGGCTATGGTCTGTATGGAATCAACGATGAGTATCTCCGGGTCTACCTCTTTAATATGGTCAAAGATATTGTCAAGGGATGTGTCGCATACGATGAAAACGTTTTCGGCGGTGCGACCGAGCCGGTCGGCCCTCATCTTAAGTTGGGCCGCGCTCTCCTCGCCGCTGACATAGAGAATGCGACGGCTCTTGATGGAGAGGATGTTCTGGAGAATGAGAGTGGATTTGCCTATTCCAGGCTCGCCACCGATCAGCACCATTGAGCCTGTGACGAGACCGCCTCCGAGCACTCTGTTGAGTTCGCCTGAGGGCATCTTGATGCGCTGCTCCTCACCTGCTTCAATGGCGCTGACAGGGAGGGGGCGGGGCATCTCTCCGCGGAGAGCACGACCACCGGCCGAAGAGGCCGATTTGGCGGCAACGCGCTCCTCAACCATGCTGTTCCAAGCTCCGCACTGTGGGCAGCGGCCGCTCCACTTGGGGGAGTCGGCGCCACACTCGGTGCAATACCAGACAGTCTTCTGACTTGACTTAGCCATTGTGAAGAGTGGTGGTTATTGAAGATGATCGAGATGATGACCCATACGGGCTTTCTTGGTCTTGAGATAGCGGAGGTTATAGGGGGTGGGAGTGGTCTCGATAGGGATGTTTTCCACCACCTTGAGGCCAAAGGCTTCGAGCCCGGAGCGCTTGACCGGATTATTGGTGATCAGGCGCATCTCTTTGACACCGAGGCGAGCGAGGATCTGTGCACCGACGCCATAATCGCGCTCGTCGACGCGATGACCCAAATGGAGATTGGCATCGACAGTGTCGAGGCCCTGCTCCTGGAGTTTATAGGCCCTGATTTTATCCATGAGGCCTATTCCACGCCCCTCCTGGCTGAGATACAGAATGATGCCTCGGCCCTCTTTGTCGACCATCTCCATGGCTTTATGGAGCTGCTCGCCGCAGTCGCATCGCTGTGAGGCGAAAATATCGCCGGTGGCACATGATGAGTGGACGCGGAGGAGCACCGGGCCAAGCGAAGCATCTGCGACATCGCCTTTAATGAGGGCGATATGCTCGAGACCGTTGGCTATCTGGCGGAAGGGGATGAGGCGGAAGTGGCCGTAGGCAGTGGGCATATCTACTTCCTCGCCCTGCTCCACGAGGCTCTCATGTCGGAGCCGATAGGCAATAAGGTCGGCGATAGATATGATTTTGAGGCCCCATTCCTTGGCATATTCCCTGAGCTGGGGGAGGCGGGCCATGGTGCCGTCGGGATTGAGAATTTCGATAAGGGCGGCTGCGGGATGGAGCCCTGCGAGGCGCGCCAGGTCAACTCCGGCCTCAGTGTGACCGGGACGACGGAGGACACCCTCATCCTGGGCATAGAGAGGGTGGACATGTCCGGGGCGACCGAATGTTGCGGGGGTCGAGGCCGGGTCGGCCAGGGCGCGGATAGTGGCGGCGCGGTCGTGGGCGCTGACGCCGGTGGTGCAACCTTCGAGCTTATCTACAGTGATGGTAAAGGGAGTGCCGAGCATCGAAGTGTTTTCAGTCACCTGATGATTGAGGTTGAGCTCGCGGCAGCGCGAAATTGTCAGCGGGGCGCAGAGCTCGCCTCGGGCGTTAGTCACCATAAAGTTGACATGCTCGGGGGTTACGAGCTCGGCGGCCATGATGAGGTCGCCCTCGTTTTCGCGGTTTTCGTCGTCGACTACTATCACAAATTTTCCTTGTCGGAAGTCTTCAATGGCTTCTTCAATGGTGTTCATATGGATTATATGTATGATTTCAGGATTGGGAGTTTTCGATGAGTCTGTTGAGAGCCTTAAGGGTATTGGCCGCAGCGTTTATGCGTCGGCCGAGGCGCCTGTATTCTATTCTCGACAGGAGGTAAAGAGGGATGCCTATCGGGAAGAGAATGATACCGGTAAGGGAGATAGCCTTGCGGCTTTCGGAGGGGTCATAGAGCCATCGCCATATATAAACAGGGAGCTCATTAAGCTGCTCGATGACTTTTCGGCCGGGCGAGTCGGAGAGATATTCCACAAGCTCTTCTGTCTCCTTGCGAAGACGGGTGAATGAGGAGTGGGAAACGATGCGTCCGCGCCAATAATCGACATATCCTCTGTGGGAAGCGATGGATGAGCCTATCGAAGCCGTGAGCTCCGATAGAGATGCTATCAGTTGGCGGGCGTGTGAGGGGTCGATGTCGTGGATGCGCACCTCCTTGATACCTAAATGGCGCTTCTCGCGGATGCCGAAGAGTGAGCGGAAGAAGGCGCGATATGCGTCGCCGTTAAAGACGGCCGAGTCATTGACAGCCTTGTAGGTCAGGAATATGCCCATCGGGAGGAGGATTGCCGAAGAGAGCCAGATGCCCTGCCAGATCTCCACCTTGCCGTCGCGGGCGAGCTTATAGCCCGTATTGTCAATGATGTAATAGAAGATAAAGAGGATCACGGAGATGACCAGAGGTGTGCCGAGGCCACCCTTGCGGATGATGGCGCCTAAGGGAGCGCCGATAAAGAAGAATATGATGCAGGCAAAGGATAGGGTAAATTTCTTCTGTAGCTCAATGGCGTGGCGGCGTATGGTGCGACGTGAATCGTCTATGTCGATGCCCTTAAACTGATATTCGCTCTGATTACGCTTGGCCTTGACCATTGCCTGATTGAGATATGTCAGAGCCCGGCCGGAGGTGGATGAGCGGAAGATGGAGTCGACGTTGAGAGGGCGGTCCATGGGCACCTCGCGGGGGGTAGCTTCTTCGCGGGGAGCAGCCGAAGTTGATGGTCCGGAGCGCCGCATGACGGTCATGGTAGGGGAGATGCCGAAATAGTTGGTGGCGCGGAGCTCGCGGCCGAGGCCTGTGCCGATGGAGTCGATGCGAAGGTTGACCGAGTCGATTGTCGCCTGAAGCTGGGTGATGTTTTTGCCGACATATTGGTTTCTCATCTGCTCTTCATCCATGCGGTTGAAATTGGCATCGAAGGTGAGCATGATCTCCTTGAAGTCAAAGCTCTCGCGACGATAGGGCACCGAGCCGGCCCCCGAAGAGACTCCCTGATTAGTGAGGTTTTCAAACTGCTCTCCGCTGTAAAGGGTAAAGTAGAGGTGATTGCGGTCGGCGGCGGAGACGAGTCTTCCGGAGTCGGCCAATATCACCCGTGCATTCTCAAAACCTCCGCTCATGTCATATATCATCAGGTCATAGAGAGTGCCGGTGTCGCGGTTTTTTTTGTCGACAAAAAGATTGACGCCCGGAATCTGGTCGTAAAACACCCCCTCGGGAATCTCAAGCTCCGGACTCTTCTGGCGCACAGAATAGAGGAGCGTCCACATCTTGGTCTGAGCTATGGGGAGGACATCGTTCTGGAAGAAGAATGCACCGATAGCAATAAGCACCATCAGGATGGTCAGAGGTCTCATCACCTTTGTGAGGCTCACTCCTGCAGCTTTGATAGCGGTCAGCTCAAAGTTTTCACCAAGGTTGCCGAAGGTCATAAGCGAAGCAAGGAGGATGGCCAGCGGGAGAGCCATCGGTATCATGGTCAGAGCAGCGTAGAAAAACAGCTCCGCAATGACATCTACACTGAGCCCTTTGCCTACCAGATCGTCGATGGATTTCCACAGAAACTGCATCAAGACGATGAAGAGGCAGATAAAGAAAGTCATGGCAAACAGGGGCACGAAGCTCCTGAGCATGAATAGATACATCCTCTTTATCATAGCTTGCTGAGAGTGAGTGAGTTGAGCTTTCTACGCGTGGGGTCTGACAGCCAGCCCCATTTGTTGAAGTAGCGGATCATGTTAGTGATATGGACGGCGAGCATCCGTCCGGGGCGCCGCGAGGCAGCGCGATGATTGTGGATGGCCTCTATATCCGGCTCATAGGCCACAGAGAGTCCTGCAGCTGCAATCCTTCGGCTGATGTCGATATCTTCGGGATACATAAAGAAGCGTTCGTCGAAGAAACAGCCGTCGGCATCCCGCAGAGCGCGGAGAGCGCCGGCGCTGAAGAGCATGAAGCTGCCTTGGACGTAAGGAGCGGCCTGAAGCTCCCTGTCGCGGGGATGGGCGCGGAGCTCGTAGCGGTTCATTGAGGCTCTTACAAAGCCCCTCGGGATAAACCGATGGGCTATCAGGTCAAGGGGCGACGGGATGAGGCGCACTGTAAACTGCTCCGCTCCCGAGGGATAGCGCAGTCGGGGGTGGAGGATGCCTATTCCGGGGTTGCCTTCCATGATTGCTACCGCCCGAGAGAGCATTACGGGGTCAAAAGTCACGTCGGAATTAACCACGAGATGATAATCCATCCCGGCGGCAAGAGCCTTGGTAATAGCTTGATTATGGCCTGCTCCGTAGCCTCGGTTTTCAGAGGGAATGTAAGTGAGAGATGGGTGAGAGAGCCGCATGCAGAGGGCTTCCATAGCAGGGTCAGCAGCGTTATCGACCACCCATATCCTCTCGGCCCCGGCGAGCGAGGCCACGCAGGTCTCAAGCTCTCCGGGAGGAGTAAAATAAGTGACGATAGAGGCTGAGATGCGGCCCATCAGCAGCAGACTTACTTTGACGAGCGGTTGAGATAGAAGCCGGCACACATGCCGTCGTAGCTTTCGAGGAGCGACGTGAGAGCCTTGATGCTTGAGTTGCCTGTGATGGAACCGGCAGTTTTGATAATGGTGAGGAGGGAGCTGGCATCAAACATAAGCGACATCTTATCGGAGCCTGTCATCTCCACATAAGCATCAAGAGTTGCGAGAGTGACCACTCCGCCGACAGAGACAGTCATGGTGAAATTTGCCGGATTGTCGGCAGTGACCTGACGGGCAGAGATCACACCTGATAATTTGGCTATACCCATTGACATCGTGTAAGTTGAATCGGCATTGACCTGGAGGGTCATCTTGTTGAGCCCCAGCTTCTTATAATATGGCTCGATTTTCTGCTCAGCGGCAGCGGCCACAGCCACACCGCCTGCCTTCTTCAGCAGGTTGTCGCTCTTGAAGCTCACCGCGGGGGAATCGTATTTCCACGAGCCTTTGAGAGCATCGACAGAGACCTTGTCGGTCGACAGGACTCCCTTGAGGGCATTGCCCAGGATGGAGCCGAGTCCCGAGAGCTTATCGTCTTGGCCCGAAGATGTTGTAGATGAGGGCGTAAGAGACGCGCAGGCCGATGCTGAAGAGAGGAAAATGAGCAGGGCTGCGGTGATGATGGTGACAAAATTGTGGCGTTTCATTACTTTGAGAGATGAATATTTGCCACAAAAATACAACAAAAAGCTGACCCCCGCAAATCCTGAGCAGCCGGAAACATCCTGCTCGATAGAACTTCTTATCAGAAAAGCTGTGATGCAGTCTTAATCCTGATTGGAGCTGACCAAGAGCGACACGAGGGCTTCACGAGAGGTGGGACGGATGCCGTCTTTTTCAACAGTGATGATACCGCGCTCGACCATTGAGTCGATAGTGGCGGTGAAAATGGAGCGCTGAACGCCGAAGAATGCCGAGAGATCGCGCTGACGGCTTGAGAGTATTATATCGCGGCTCGAGCGCTGAGTGAGGGCCACTATCCAGAAGGCGATGCGCTCTTCGAGAAGGCCGTCGGTCAGAGAGAGGATGCCGTCGATGCGCGTCTGAGCAGCGGCCGAGAGGAGATTGAGGTAGTTGAAGAGAATTACTGAATCAGATTGAAGCATGGCCACATAATCTGATTTGGCTATTTTTATGATGCCGGCGGAATCAATAGCAACGATGGATGAAGGGGAGGCTGTGGTGCGTCCGAAGAGGAAATCGGGGACAAGGACATCAGGGGCGGCGAGGGTATAGCTCACGCTGAAGTTACCCCCAAAATTTGTCGTGGTGACTCTTACGCTACCGTTGATTAGAAACGGCAGGTGGGTCATCGCCTCGCCGGCTTCCATGACTGTTTGCCCCGGGAGATATTTGAGGAAGTGGAGTGGAGTGGAGCTTACAATCTTATTAAGGCGGTCAGGCGAGACCCCCTTGATGAGGGGGAGCGACATTAGTGTGTCATATATGCTTTCCATAGAATTATGGTTTTGAGGGTCAGAAAGATAAGAGATTAACGTTGAGGTGAGGTATATTGTTTATCGCTACGCTTGACAGACTATTCCACGAGTTTCATCATTTGCTCGACATATTCGGGGTCGAGGCCGAGGGTGATGGCATGTCGGGAGTCATATTTAGCCTCTTCATTACGGTAGCGCATTTTTCCGAGCATAGCCCGATAGAGATAGAGCTCTGCATTTTCCGGATCGGAGCGCATGGCCTCCGCAAGGTCTTCTGAGGCACCTGCCGGATCGACGGTCAATATACGGCAGAGAGCGCGGCGTCCGAGCCAATCGGAGTCGGATGGAAATTCTTCTATGAGTGTGGATAGAGGCGGGATTGCTTGACGATAGTCGCCTAAGGCCATGAAGAGAAGGGCGTTGCCGGTGGCAGCGGCTATCTTGGCTTCCTTGCCGGGGAGTTGAGAGAGGAAGGCAAAGTCGTGGCGGGCGCTGTCGGTAAGACCGGTCTTGAGGGAAATCATTCCCCTGATGAGGCGTGGCTCGACGAGGGTTGAGTCTATGGCGAGGGCATCGGTGAGGTCAGCGGCAGCCTCATCGTCGAGTCCGGCCCTGCGAAACACCTGGGCCCGGTAGAGAGCTGCCACCGAAGAGCGTGGCATCATGCGCCTGGCATCGGTCAGGGTCACTATTGCTCCATCCATATCTCCAGCTTCGTTGAGACACATCCCTAAATTGCACATCAGCAGAGGATTGAGTGCGTTGCCCGGCTCGAGGCGCAAAGCCTGTCGATAGGCTTCGGCGGCCTCGGCCCAGTGCTCCTCGGTCATCAGTGAGTCGGCTTTTAGGGCTATGGACATGTAAGTCCCGTCGGGGCTCTGTGCATGCATAGCCAGAGCCAGCCAGAGAAATATGAAAAATATTTTTGACTTCATCAGCGATGGAATTTATTCCCTTTTGTGAAGTGATCGGGCGAGATCGAAAAGGGCCGGGGAGAGGTGGCAGTAACCGCCGGGATTTTTCTCGAGATAGTCCTGATGGTAATCTTCCGCGGGATAGAAAGATTGCAGGAGACCGCTCTCCACGGCGAGAGGAGCATCAAGGGTTGAGGCAAGGTGCGAAAGCTCAGCTTCTACGATAGGAGCATCCGACGGATCGGTCCAGTAAATGCCGGTGCGATACTGAGTCCCGTGGTCGCCTCCCTGACGGTTGATGCTTGTAGGATCGATGGTCATGAAATAAAGGCGCAGGATTTCGGGGAGGGATATTTGAGCGGGATCATAGGTGACCTTGACCGTCTCGGCGGCATTGGTCGAGCCGGTGCATACGAGCTTATATGAGGGATTGGGGATGGTGCTGTTGGCATAGCCCACCACTGTTTCCTTCACTCCGGGGAGGAGCGAGAGGAAGTGTTGAGTGCCCCAGAAGCAGCCTCCGGCAAGGTAAATATCTTTATAAGAGGTCATAACAGAGCGGAAAAATATGAAGGGACAGGATATAAAGAATGCAGGTCGTGGATTAATTGGTGCGAAATTAGCAAATAAATAGGAATAATGATTTGACAGGGTGAGGAAAAATGTGTAACTTCGCCACGAAATAACCGAAATCAGAGTAAAGAAACATGTCAGACACCACTCTTCTTGACCGTCTTGACGGCATAGAGGCCCGATATGAGGAGGCGGCAACCCTCGTTGCCGATCCTGAGGTTGTGGCCGATATGGGGCGCTACGTCCGCCTCTCCAAGGAGATGGCTCAGCTCGAGAAGCTCCTGGAGGCCACGCGACGCTACCGCCGGACCTTAGCCTCGATAGATGAGGCCCATGCTATCTTGGCTGACTCCGGTGCTGACGACGACCTCCGCTCTATGGCCCGCGAGGAGCTGGCCGAGGCCGAGGCGGCTCTCCCGGCTCAGGAGCAAGAGATCAAGATGCTCCTTGTCCCGGCTGATCCCGAAGACTCGCGCAATGCCATCCTCGAGATACGCGGAGGGACCGGGGGCGATGAGGCAGCCCTCTTTGCCGGCGACCTGGTGAAAATGTATGTCCGCTATTGCGAGAGCCGGGGCTGGAGTGTGGCCGTCTCCTCCGCCACCGAAGGCGCTTCAGGCGGCTTCAAAGAGATAATCATGCGCATAAGCGGCGGCGACAATATCTATGGCACCCTTAAATATGAGAGCGGTGTCCACCGGGTGCAGCGCGTGCCCGCCACTGAGACACAGGGGCGGGTCCACACCTCGGCAGCCACCGTGGCAGTGCTTCCCGAGGCCGAGCCTTTTGACGTGACCATCAACGAAGGTGAAATCCGTTGGGACACTTTCCGCTCGGGAGGTGCCGGCGGACAAAATGTCAACAAGGTTGAGAGCGGGGTGCGCCTCCGCTACAACTGGCGCAACCCCAATACCGGCGAGACCGAAGAGATACTCATCGAGTGTACGGAGACTCGCGATCAGCCGAAAAACAAAGAGCGTGCCCTCAGCCGCCTCCGCTCTTTTATTTATGACCGCGAGCATCGAAAATATACCGACGACATTGCAGCACGCCGCAAGAGCCTGGTATCCACCGGCGACCGCTCGGCAAAGATACGTACGTATAACTTTCCGCAGGGTCGGATTACCGACCATCGCATCAACTTCACAGCCTATAATCTCCCGGCTTTCCTTGATGGAGACATACAGGAGCTTATCGACCGCCTGACGGTGGCCGAAAATGCTGCCCGCCTTCAGGATGCCGAGCTATAACCCCCTATATTTCATCCTTTTATCCCATGAAACGTCAAGAACTGATAGACAATATATTCCGCAAGCGCTCCTTCCTCTGTGTGGGGCTTGATACCGACATGCTCAAACTCCCCTCGAGCCTCCTCGAAGAGCACCCGGATGATGCCATAGTGGCCTTCAACCGCGCCATCATCGATGCCACAGCCCCCTATTGCGTGGCTTATAAGCCTAATCTGGCTTTCTATGAAAGCCTCGGCGCAGCCGGCTGGACAGCTCTCGAGGAGACAGTAAGATATATCCGCGAGCGCTATCCCGACCAGTTTATCATCGCTGACGCAAAGCGCGGCGACATAGGCAACACCTCCAAGCTCTATGCCCGCTCATTCTTTGAGCATCTCGACGTGGATGCCATCACGGTGGCACCATATATGGGTGAAGACTCCGTCACACCATTCCTCGGCTATGACGGAAAGTGGGTGATACTCTTAGCGCTGACCTCCAACAAGGGCTCCCATGACTTTCAGTTCATTCCCGGCCCTGACGGAGAGCGACTCTTTGAGACCGTCATAACCACCTCACAGCGCTGGGCAGGCAAGGATGAGATGATGTATGTGGTGGGTGCCACTCAGGGAAAGATGTTTGAGGATATCCGCCGGGTTGCCCCCGAGAGTTTCCTCCTTGTCCCGGGCGTGGGCGCCCAGGGCGGAAGCCTCGAAGAGGTGGCCCGCTATGGCATGACCCCCGACTGCGGCCTCCTCGTCAATTCATCCCGCGGCATCATCTACGCCTCTCAGGGCCCCGACTTCGCCGAGGCTGCCGGTCGCGAGGCCGCTGCTCTCGCCGCCCAGATGAGCGCTCTTCTTCCCAAGCATAAATGAGCGGCCCTTCATAACACAGCTGACTAAATCAAATTCATATATTATCAAGATGAATATCGACAATTACAATTTCAACGGCAAGAAAGCCATCGTCCGCGTTGACTTCAACGTGCCTCTGGACGAGAATGGCAACATTACCGACGACACCCGCATCCGCGGTGCCCTCCCCACCCTCAAGAAGATCCTCGCCGATGGCGGCTCTCTCATCATCATGAGCCACATGGGCAAGCCCAAAGGCAAGGTCAACGCCAAATTCTCCCTCGCACAGATTAAGGATGCCGTG
>CAZAUV010000037.1:2001-17375 GCA_964488335.1 uncultured Bacteroides sp. | reverse complement strand
GATTTACGACACAACGGCCGGCATGCGTGAGCATCCCGGCCGCAACTGTCTTCAGCCCCTACGGTGCGCCAGGGGGGGGGGCGTGGCGGCCGATGAGAGCTGTCAGAGATTTGGCGATGACGCGCAAATTGAGTAATTTTGCGGTAAGGAAACAGATCCACGCGTATGAAAGATAAGGTAATTGGCTTTGTGTGGCAGCATCTGTTGCTGCTCGTCTCGATGTTTTTTATGACACTGGGAGTGGCCTTATGTGTAAGGTCAAACCTCGGGAGCGGGGTGATATCCTCAATCCCCATGGCATTCAGCCTGGCAGGGGAGTCGGGCAAAGCACCGGGCTGGACCATCGGAGGCTATACCAATGTGATGAACGTGATCCTTGTCGTGGCCCAGATCGCCGTGTTGCGGCGCCGTTTCGAGCCCGTCCAGCTGTTTCAGCTGATAGTGGGCTTCCTCTTCGGGGCACTTCTCGATGTCAATATGATGCTCACGTCGGTGCTGACCTACGATACGCTGTGGGCTCAGATTGCAGCCCAGTTTGCCGGGGCCACGATACTGGGCTGCGCCGTAGCCGCCGAGATAAGATGCGGGTCGGTGACGATGCCCGGCGAGGGCATTCAGGTGGCCGTGGCGCGGGTGAGCGGGCGCCCGTTTCCGATGATAAAGATAGCTATTGACACTCTTCTGGTGGCCGGGGCGGTCATATCGGGCTTCTGTTTCTTCGGCGCGTGGCCATGGACGGTAGTGGGCCCCGGGACTCTCTTCGCGATGTTTTATGTCGGTTATGTCGTCAAGCTGGTCAACCCTCATCTGGGCTGGTTTGACCGTCTGCTGGCTTACCGTCCCGGATTTCGCCGATATATCTACGGCCTGGCGCGCTTCAACTATCCCAAGCGCGAATGGTGATAATGTGAGCAATCTGTAGGGTCTACCGGGAGGGTGAGCGAAAAAAATTGCTTACCTTTGTGGCGCAATGTCCCTATCCGCTCCGACCCTCATGCGCTCCCTGCGCCTGGCGATGTCTCTGGCTGCTGCGATAATCCTCGCGGCATGCAGCTCCACGCGCCATGTCCCTCAGGGGGAATACCTGCTCGATAAGGCGCGCATAGTGATGGTTGACAAGCCGGGCGACGTGAGCTCGATGGACCTGGTCAATTATCTCCGCCAGCAGCCTAATCATAAAGTCTTAGGCTTCGCCAAGCTCCAGCTCGGGGTCTACAATCTCTCGGGGAGCGACACCGCCAGGTGGTATAACCGCTGGATCCGCGGCCTGGGACAGGCGCCGGTGATATTCTCGGAAGACCTCACCGAAGCATCGGCGCGTCAGCTCCGCCAGACGCTCGTCAACCGTGGCTATATGGGAGCCACGGTAAAAGTAGATACCCTCCTTAGTCCTCAGACCAGGAAGGCCGAAGTCAATTATCTCATCACCGCGGGCGAGCCCCACAGGGTGAGCAAGATGACCTATGACATTGCCGATTCAGCTGTGGCGGCCATAATCATGGCCGACTCGGCCCGATTTACCCTCCGCCCCGGTTCGCGGCTCGACCGCGACCTGCTCGACGCCGAGCGCAGCCGCATGGCCTCCATCCTGCGCGACCGGGGCTATTACTCATTCACCAAAGAGTATATCACCTTCATGGCCGACACCGCTGCCGGCAGCTACGACGTGGATCTGACCCTGATAGTCAACCCGCCCCGCTCCGCCGCCCCCCTCCATGCCACCGATATCCTCGAAGGGGAAGAGGTCACAGCCGCGATTGAAGAAGAAAGCGTCGGGGAGGCCCACCGGCGCTTCACCATAGGCCGTGTGATATTCATCACCGACTATACCCCCGGCGCTATGCCCGCCCCGACATCGGAGCCGCGGGATACCGTCATCGCCCACTCCGGCATCGAGATCATCTACGGGCCTGATCATTATCTGAGCCCCGGAGTGATAGATGAGCAATGTTTCATCCGGCCCGGAGCGCAATATTCAGCCGCAGAGGTTGACCGGACCTATGAAAACCTCGCCCGCCTGGCCATCCTCCGCAGCATCAACATCGATATGCGCCCCGTAGGCCCCGACCGCGTAGATGCCTTTATCTATCTGACGCGCAATAAGAAGCAGGGGATGAGCTTTGAGCTCGAGGGGACCAACTCCGAGGGCGATCTCGGCTTTGGCCTCGGTGTGGGCTACCGCTACCGCAACCTCGGCCGCGCATCCAATCTCCTGACCGCCAAGTTTCGCGTCAATTATGAGAGTCTCTCGGGTAATCTCTCGGGGCTTATCAACAACCGCTATACAGAGCTTGCCGGCGAGGTGGGCATCACGATGCCGAAATTTGTATTTCCATTCCTCAGCTCCGACTGGCGACGGAGAGTGCGCGCCTCCACCGAGACCACCCTTAACTTCTCATATCAGGAGCGCCCCGAATATACGCGCATCATCGCCGGCGCAGGATATAAATACAAGTGGACCACCATGGGCGGACGCCAGCGACGCACGTTTGATCTGGTAGACATCAATTACGTCCGCCTCCCCGAGAGCACCACCGACTTCATCAACTCCATCGCCCCGACCAATCCTCTCCTGCGCTATGCTTATGAAGACCATTTCATAATGCGCATGGGCTACACATATTATTACACCAACCGCCGCAATCCCTCCGGGGCTGTGAAGCTCCCGACAGAGCAGCCACGCATCTTCAGCCTGCGCGCCTCAGCCGAGACCGCCGGCAACCTCCTCTATCTAATCTCGGTAGCCACCGGGCGCCGGCGCTCTTCCGATGGCGATCCCGACGGCCGGGGTGTCTATAAAATCCTCGGCATACCCTTCTCTCAATATGCCAAGGCCGAGATTGACTATACCCTGACGCGCAATTTCCCCGGGCGCCGTCATTCGCTCGCTTTCCATGTAGGCGGAGGTGTGGCGGTGCCTTATGCCAATTCGCGCATGGTGCCCTTCGAGAAACGCTTCTATGCCGGGGGCGCCAACGGTGTCCGCGGCTGGAGCGTCCGCACCCTCGGCCCCGGCTCCTACGACAGCCGCAATTCCGTGGCCAACTTCATCAACCAGTGTGGCGACATAAGCCTCGACCTCTCGGTCGAATACCGCGTCAAGCTCTTCTGGGTCTTCGACGGAGCCCTCTTTGTCGATGCCGGCAATATCTGGACCATCCATTCCTATGCCAATCAGCCGGGCGGAATGTTTCACCTCAAGGATGTCCCCCGCCAGCTCGCAGCAGCCTATGGCGCCGGCCTGCGCCTCAACTTCGACTACTTCATCCTGCGCTTTGACCTCGGCCTCAAGGCCCACAATCCGGCTCGGGGGCAGGAGGAGTGGCCAATAATCCATCCCTCGTGGCGCCGCGATGCCACCTTCCATTTCGCCGTAGGCCTCCCCTTCTGACCTCCGCTAACGTAGGAGCGCAACGTGGAAGGCCATTGCAAATTCAATCATCTTGTCGGCACGGCCCGGCTCGTCAATCCCATTTTCGACCCGACATAAAGTAGGCTCCGACGGCACACCAATGATAAGCAGACCCATGGACCGGAACCTATTCATGATTATTCGGGCGGGGCATGAGGTGTAGATAGAGAAAATGGGAGGCCATAATGGGGGGGGGAGGACAAGGATAATCAGCCCAATGATGTCATGGAGGTGCGCCCATACTAAAGAGGGCCCTAAAAAAGCGAAATTTTCTGCATCGCCAATAGAATGAAAGAGCCGTGTGACGTTTGACAGATATTTTTCCGTATCTTTGTCAACCGAAATTTTAGCGTTACATTTGTGAAACGAAATAATTTTTTACCATTGTGAAAACCCCGTTGACCCTCTATCAGGCCGCATCGTGCCTACATGACAGTGAGGCCGTAAAAGCTGCCCACAGGGATCTTTTCGTTGCTTTGGATGAAGCGTTTGATATTAAACTCCTTCCGGTGTCAGACCTCAAAGATGCCGCCGGCACAGCAGTGCTCTTCGTGGCCACCGGCGGAGTCGAAGAAGGAGTCGCAGAAGCTATTGAGTCGTCGGAGGTCAGGAAGGTCTACCTGGTTGCTGACGGTCTGCAAAATTCTTTGGCCGCTTCAATGGAGATAGCTGCCTGGCTCAGAGATAAAGGCTTAGAGGCAAAAATCATCCACGGCACCCTTGATGCTATGGCCGACGAATTGCGCTCTGTCAAGGTCGGGGATGCCCTGCGCGGTTGTCGTGTAGGCCTTATGGGCAGCCCTTCAGGATGGCTCATCTCAAGCAATATTGACTATAAGGCCGTAAGCGACAGGTATGGCATAGCTTTTGTACCCATCTCTCTTGACGAGATAGTTGATGAATATCACAGATCAGAGCCGGCTGAGATTGATGGCATCAATGAAATGAAGCTCATAGAGCCCACCGGCGATGATCTCAAAGCTGCTCTCAGGCTCACTTCAGCTATTGACACGGTAGTCTCCCGATATCGTCTTGACGCGTTCACGCTTAAGTGCTTCGATATCCTTAAAGAACTCAATACGACAGGTTGCCTTCCTCTGAGTGTGCTCAATGCCAAAGGAATTCCGGCAGGCTGCGAAGGAGACGTCCCCGCTTTGCTCACAATGTTGCTTGCCATGCGGGTTGCCGGTGTAAAAGCATTTATGGCCAATCCTTCAAGGATAGATACTGCCAGAAATGAGATAATCTTCGCCCATTGCACACTCCCGATGGATATGGCCCCGACTAATATTCTGCGCAGCCATTTTGAGAGCGGCATCGGTGTTGCTCTGCAAGGAGTGCTCCCTCTTGGCGAAGTCACAGTAGTGAAATGGTGGGGACCGAAGCTGGAACACCATTTTATCTCAACCGGACGCTTGATTGAAAATCTCGACAACCCGTCGATGTGCCGTACTCAGGTGAGGCTTCATCTTGACGAGAGCGTTGATTATTTTCTCAATCGCCCCCTTGGCAACCACCACATCATCCTTATGGGCAATCACATCGAGCCCCTCCGCCGTTTCTTTGACTCCCTGACTCACTAACTGCCTTTTCAATTTTTCGCGGCATAAGAATCCATAAATAATCACAGCTGACCATGAAACACTTCCACGCCCTCCTGGCGGCCGCCATCATCGCCGGCGCCGCTATCCCCGCGGGGGCCCAGACATTTAAGGAGTGGCAGACCCAGAAGGTCAATGCCGTCAATCGCCTGCCGATGCGCGCCACCCACTTCCCCTATCCCTCTACCGCCGAGGCCCTGAAGGGCGTCCCCGAGGAGTCGCCCAACTATATGACCCTCAATGGCAACTGGAAATTCCACTGGGTGGAAAACGCTGATCAGCGACCGACTGACTTCTTCCGGCCGGGCTATGACGACTCGGCCTGGGACACCATCCCCGTGCCCGGCATATGGGAGCTCCACGGCTACGGCGATCCCCTGTATGTCAATATAGGCTATGCCTGGCGCAACGATTTCCCCTCCAATCCGCCTACCGTCCCGGTGGAGAAAAACCATGTCGGCTCCTATCGCCGCAGCTTCACCCTCCCGGCCGACTGGAAAGGGAAGCAGGTGATAGCTCATCTGGGCTCAGTGACATCCAACGTCTATCTGTGGGTCAACGGGCGCTTCGTGGGCTACAGCGAAGACTCCAAGCTCGAACCTGAATTTGACCTCACGCCCTATCTCCGCCCGGGGGACAACGAGATTGCGATGCAGGTGTTCCGCTGGTGTGACGGATCCTATTTTGAAGACCAGGACTTCTTCCGCCTGAGCGGCATTGCCCGCGACAGCTATCTCTATGCCCGCGACAAGAGCGCCGGCATCGAGGATATACGCATCACCCCCGACCTCGACAGCGACTATCGCGACGGCACTCTGACCATTGCTCTCGATCTCAAGGGCTCCCCGACGGTGGCGCTGAAGCTCCTCGCTCCCGATGGCGCTGAAGTGGCTTCGGCCACCACTTCCGGCTCCGGCAGGAAAGAAGTGACCCTCTCGGTGGCCAATCCGCTGAAGTGGACCGCCGAGACCCCCAATCTCTATCGCCTCGTGGCCACGGCCACAAAAGGGGGCCGCGAGATTGAGGCCACTGAGGTCAACGTAGGCTTCCGCAAGGTGGAGATCCGCGGCGGTCAGCTGCTCGTCAACGGCCGCCCCGTGCTCATCAAAGGCGTCAACCGCCACGAGCTCGACCCCGACGGCGGCTACGTGGTGTCGCGCGAGCGCATGGAGCAGGACCTCCGCATCATGAAAGAGAATAATATCAATGCCATCCGCACCTCCCATTACCCCAACGACCCATATCTCTATGACCTGGCCGACCGCTACGGCTTCTATATCACCGCCGAGGCCAATCTCGAGAGCCACGGCATGGGCTATGGCGCGGGCACCCTGGCTATCCGTCCCGAGTTTGAACAGACCCATCTGGAGCGCAACGAGCGAAATGTGGCCCGCAACTTCAATCATCCCTCGATCATCGTGTGGAGCCTCGGTAATGAGGCCGGCGACGGCCCCAACTTCGCCGCTGCCTACAAGCTCGTGAAGGAGATGGACCCCTCGCGCCCCATCCACTATGAACGCGCCGGCTTCGGCTCCAACACCGACATCATCTGCCCGATGTATGTGTCGCCCGCGCATGCCGCCCGCATCGCCGCCGACCCCAAGCGTACACGCCCGCTCATACAGTGTGAGTATGCCCACGCCATGGGCAATTCCGGCGGCGGCTTCAAGGAGTATTGGGACACCATCCGCGCCTATCCCGGCTATCAGGGAGGTTATATCTGGGACTTCGTTGACCAGAGCCTCCGCAAGAAGGGCAAGGACGGCGTGATGGTCTATGGCTACGGCGGCGACTGGAACCCTTATGACGCTACCGACAATAACTTCTGCGACAACGGCCTCATCTCGCCCGACCGTGTCCCCAATCCCCATATGGATGAGACAGCCTACTTCCTCCAGAGCATCTGGAGCGACCTCAAGGCGCCCGGCCAGGTGGAGGTCTATAACGAAAACTTCTTCATCCCCCTCGACAATTACCGCATGCGCTGGAGCCTCGTGGCCGACGGCACCACCATCGAGACCGGCACCATTGAGAGCCTCCCCGTGGCTCCCGGTGAGAGAGCCGACATAGCCGTGCCTTATGACATGGCGCTTGCCCCCGACGGCGCCGAGGTGTTTCTAAATCTCGCTTATGAGACCAAGAGCTGCGACGGCCTCCTCCCGGCCGGCCATATAGCCGCCCGCGCCCAGCTCCCCTTGCGCGAAGGGAGCCGCCTCTTTGAGCCCCTTGCCAATGCCCGCGTCAACAACAGCCCCCTGACTCTCCCCGCAATCGATGCCCGCAATTCGGAGCGCCTTATCGTCTCCGGCACCGACTTCAGGATGGAGTGGGACCGTCACTCAGGCATGCTCTGTGTCTGGACCCTCGGCTCTATGGAGATGATAGAGCCCGGGATGGAGGTGACACCCTCCTTCTGGCGCGCCGGCAACGACAACGAATATGGAGCCAACACCCCCGCCAAAATCAAGATATGGCGCGCCCCGGAGCTGCGCCTCAAGAGCCTCGATGCCGCGATGACACCCGAGGGCCTCGCCCGCGTTGCCGCCGTCTTTGACATCCCGGCCGTCAGCTCCGATCTGACCATGACCTATACGGTCAACAACAGCGGCGTCGTTGACCTGACCCAGACCCTCACCCCGCGCGAGGGAGCCTCGGCCCCCGAGCTCCTCCGCTTCGGCCTGGAGATGCCTCTCATTGAGGCTATGGACCGCTCTTCATTCTATGGCCGCGGCCCCATCGAGAACTATCCCGACCGCAAGACCTCAGCCTTTGTGGGCCGCTACACCATGACCGCCGCCGAGCAATTCTATCCCTACATACGCCCGCAGGAGACCGGCACCAAGAGCGATATGCGCTCATGGGCTCAGACCACCATCGGAGGCAAAGGCTTCGAAGTGACCTCTCCTGAGCTCTTCTTCGCCTCGGCCAACAATTATACCACCGCATCGCTCGACGACGGCGACAGCAAGCATCAGCGCCATTCGCAGGAGGTGAAGCCCGTAGACTACACCATCCTCCGCCTCGACGGCGCTCAGGCCGGCCTCGGCGGCATCGACTCCTGGGGCGCCCATCCCCTTGAGCCCTATCGCCTCCCCTTCGGCCCGATGAGCATGACCCTGCGCTTCACGCCCCTTAAGTGACCCGCCGGGGAATAACCATATGCGTTAACCATTTGACAGAAAGTAATCAATAACCAGTCCCTGACACAGCGATTTATGAAAAATGGATTGGAAAGATAGAGCCATTAACCTGCTCAAGGAAAGTCTCGAGCCGGTCCCCACCGAACTTAATGAGATAGACTGGAAAAGCGGATTATCGGACAAATCAGACAGACTTGCCCAACATATCTCAGCTTTTGCAAACTATCCTTTTGGCGGGATTCTCGTTTATGGCGTGAATGATGACGGTATCCCTTTTTCGCTTGATAAAGTCAAGATTGACGAGATTGTGAAGAAGTTGGGCAATATCGCATATCATAATCTTTCCAATCATATTCAGATCCAACACGCAGTCATTGAATACAACGGCGAAAACCTGCTCTTCATATTTATTCCTGAAGAGCAGGTTAAGCCTGTTCACTTACGTGGGCATGATACTTCAGCTTCTTACTATCGTTCAGGAGGTCAAACACTAAAAATGTCTCCAAAGCAGGTCCGGATGCTTATCGCTAAATCTCTCGGGATTTCCTTCGAGGAAAATATCGCACTCGATGGACTTACCGAAGAAGATGTTTTGTCTCTCCTTGATTATCAGGCGGTTTATCGGCTGATAGACAAGAATATGCCAAAATCTACTGATATTATCTTAACCTTTCTATCCGAGATGGGCTATTGCCGCGAGGGTAGTGATAGATGGTCTATAACCAATCTTGGAGCTATCCTTTTTGCCAGATCTCTATCGGACTTTCCGTCATTAAGCACCCGACAAATTATTGTACGGAAATATGTTGGCTCAAATAACCGTCAACTTCAGTTTGAGCACTGTTGCGACAGCGGTTATGCAGTAGAGTTTGAGAATCTTATTGATCTTATCATGCGAAATACCGGTATGGAGGTTATTGATGTTACCCGAGAGATTGCGCCTATATATCCGAGTGTGGCCATTCGGGAGTTTGTTGCAAACGCTCTCATTCATCAAGATTTTGCGGTCGATGGCTCGCCTATTTCAATTGAAATTTTTTCCAATCGACTCATAATTACTAATCCGGGAGCTCCACTCAACAATGTCGCTCGTCTTTTAGATCTTCCACCCCGATCACGGAATGAGAGATTGGCACAATCCATGTTACTCCTCAATCTATGTGAACGGCGTGGCAGTGGGATTGATCGGGCTATAGAAGCTGTTGAAAAAATGTTACTTCCCCCAGTCAAGTTTCAAGCTATCGGAGATTTCACCCGAGTATCGCTTTTCCCAAGGAAACCTCTTATTGAAATGACTAAGATGGAAAAGATATTGGCGTGCTATCAACATGCTTGCCTGATGTGGGAAGATAATGTGGCGATCAATAATCAATCCCTAAGGAATCGTTTTGGACTCAATAAGAATAAATCATCGGTAGTTTCGCGCATTATCGCCGATGCTTTGGAAGCGAAACTGATTAAGGCTGCTGATGAGGACAGTATATCAAAAAAATTCTCAGCATACGTCCCGTTTTACGCGTGATTTTTATTCCTCATCTCCCTGATGATGTGGATAAGGTTAAGATTTTCAATGAGTTTGTATTTGCACAGAAAATCACGGCCATAATTCTCGTCATGTTATATCTCTCTTCAAAATCGAGTCTTATCTCCGACAGTTTAACTTATATGCCCCTGCGCTTCACGCCCCTTAAGTGACCCGCCGGGCGACGTTTTCACCATCTCCCACTTGCGGGGTAGGCCTACCTTTGCAGCGTCGAGAGTTGCTCCGTCAACTCCCGGCGCTGCTTTTCAATGTCTAACCCCTTTATCTTTTGAGAGATGCAACGATTGCTTAAAATCCTTGAGAAGATCGTGGCTGTGGCCACCGTAGTTACCCAGCTCCTTGTCGCCCTCGTGAGCGTCAAGAAGGGCGACCAACCGCTTCCTCCCCCTCCCCCCGAGGCAACCCCTCCCGCTGAAACCACTCCGGAGCCTGCCGATACCGTCGCAGTCCCCACTGCCTGACCGGTCGGCCCCGCTCCCTGATCAGTAAGAGAGCTCAGAGCCCGCAGCCCCCTGCGGCTCCGGGCTCTCTTCTCTTATCGGGTGAAGCGCCCGGGGGCGGGGGACCTGACTTCGCCGCTATCGAGGAGGCGGCGCAGGACTGTGGCAACGATGTCGGGCCGGAGGTCGGCGGCCACTGCGATAGCATCGATGAGATAGTCGGTGCCGGGGGTCATGGCGTCGAGGATGCGCCCGGCTATGGCCTCATAGTCGGGGGCCACCGACCGCCGCGAGCGGCACACGTCGCATGTGGTGCAGTCGCCCGAATCGGTCTCGCCGAAA
Source organism: uncultured Bacteroides sp. (assembly GCA_964488335.1). Taxonomy (GTDB): domain Bacteria; phylum Bacteroidota; class Bacteroidia; order Bacteroidales; family Muribaculaceae; genus Paramuribaculum. The sequence continues at coordinate 6,897 of CAZAUV010000037.1, read as the reverse complement.
TATTCGAGCATCCGGCTCACCCGGCAGCTATCGTCGGAGAAGGCAAAACGGGCCATGGCATCGAGGCGGGTGGCCATCCGCTCGCGCATCTCCTCATAGACAGATAGAGGAAACTCCACATAGCGGGGAAGCTCACGCGAGGTGGTGAAGATGAGAAAGGGTGTGGTGTTGCGCGGCACATAGCTCACGGCGCCGGCGCGGCCCAGAGCGAGCAGACCCTCATAGACCTGTCGCTCGGTGAGGCCTGAAAGGCGTGCCATGACGCTCTCGGAGATATATACATAGTCGGCAAAGAGGCCGGTATAGTTTCGCAGAAGTGTCTGGAGGACGGTGTCGGCCACGGGGTCGAGCCTCAGATCATAGAGCTCATGCTTATCCATGGTCATCATGGCGCGGGAGCGGGTAGTGGTCTCGTCGATATAGTCGATATATCCGGCGGCGGTGAGCAGATGGAGCGACGAGCTTACCATCATCGGCTGGAGGGAGAAGGTGGAGCAGAAGAGGGGGAAGTTAAACTCAAACAGTCGTCCGAAGCCGGAGCCGATGGCCACATTGAGGAAGTTGCCGGCCAGCTCATAGACGCGCCTGATGGCCTCCTTGGGGGGGAAGGCCTCTGTGAGGCGCCGCGAGAGTGTGGCTCTGTCGCGCGGAGATACGATTACCACGGCCCACGACGGCAGTCCATCGCGCCCGGCGCGGCCGCTCTCCTGATAATATTCTTCGAGCGACGAGGGAAGGTCGAAGTGGACCACCACGCGCACATCGGGTTTGTCGATGCCCATGCCGAAAGCGTTTGTGGCCACAATTACCCGCGTCTCGCCCCGCTTCCATTCATCCTGGCGGCGGTTTTTATCCTCGGGGTCGAGCCCGGCATGGTAATGTCCGGCCGAGATGCCGGCGGCTTCGAGCATCTGGGCGAGCTCGCGGGTGCGTCGGCGGGAGCGGACGTAGACAATGGCCGAGCCCTCAGTGGAGCGCAGCACCTTGAGAAGCATCTCCTCCTTATGCTCCACATGGCGGACGATATAAGATATGTTGGGGCGGGCAAAGGTGGCGCGGAAGGTGTTGGAGCCGGGGCGGAATCGGAGACGGCGGCAGATGTCGGCTGCCACTTCGGGGGTGGCCGACGCCGTCAGGGCGAGCACCGGGGCCGAGGGGAAGAGGTCGCGGAGGGTGTCGATGCGGAGATATGATGGCCTGAAGTCGTAGCCCCACTGCGAGATACAGTGGGCCTCGTCGACCACGATGAGGCTCACCTTAAGATGTCGGATGATGTCGATGAAGTTCGAGGCTCCGAGGCGCTCGGGCGACACATACAGCAGCTTGCAGTGGCCTGAGGCGATGCGGTCCATGGCCAGGCGTCGCTCGCCGGCCGAGAGGCCAGAGCAGAGAAAGACGGCTCTGATGCCCCGGCTGCGCAGATTGTCCACCTGATCTTTCATCAGCGATATCAGGGGGGTGACCACGATGGTCAGCCCGGGCAGAAGCATTGCGGGCACCTGGAAGGTGATGCTCTTGCCGCCGCCTGTCGGGAGGAGGCCAAGAGTGTCGTGCCCGGCCATGACGGAGTCGATGATCGGGCCCTGGAGGGGGCGGAAGTCGGGGTAGCCCCAATAGCGCGAGAGGATGTCGCGGGGGGTCACTGCCTTAGACGGATCTCCTTGATGAGCAGCTGGATGCCTCCCTCGATGCCATGGCGCTTATTGTCTTCGATAGTGAAGCATATGTCGAAGGGGTGGCCGGCATGGATATGCTCGAAATCATGGGCGGCGTTGAAGGCAATGCCGCTGAAGACCTTGCCCGAGGTGTCGTCGACGAGCTCCAGCTTGATATGCTCCAGATTGCGCCCCACGAGCTTGCTCGTCCCGAAGTCTTTGACTCCCTTGACGCAAAACACCGGCTTGTTGTTGCCCGGTCCGAAGGGATTGAAGCGGCGCAGCAGGTCGATAAACTCGCGGGTGATGTCGGCGAAGGTGATGTTGGCGTCGATTTCAAGCAGGGGGGTGAGCTGCGAAGGCAGGATATTCGCGGCCACATACTCTTCGAAGCGGCGGGTAAACTCGGGGATGTTTTCCTCCTTGAGCGAGAGGCCGACGGCATAGGCATGTCCGCCGAAATTCTCCAGCAGGTCGCTCGTTGACTCCACGGCTTTATATATGTCAAAGCCCTGGACGGAGCGCGAGGAGCCTGTGGCGAGTCCGTTGGTGAATGTCAGGACCACGGCGGGCTTGTAATAAAGCTCCGTCAGCCGCGAGGCCACGATGCCGATGATGCCGCGATGCCAGTCTTTGTTATAGATGACGATGCTCTTTGAGGCTTCGGCTTCGGGGCCGCGCTCCGAGAGGATTTCGTTGGCTTCTTCGGTGATGCGCTTGTCGAGCTCCTTGCGGTCCTGGTTATAGCGGTCGATGGCGCGGCCCTTGGCGTTGGCTTCGGCCATGTCCCGGGCCACGAGGAGGTCAACGGCTTCGCGTCCGCTCTGCATGCGCCCCGAGGCATTGATGCGCGGGCCTATCTTGAAGATGACATCCGAGATGGTAATCTCCTTGCCCGAGAGGCCGCAGATGCGGATGATCGAGCGGAGGCCCATATTGGGGTTGGTGTTGAGGCGCCGCAGGCCGTGATAGGTCATCACGCGGTTTTCGTCGACCATAGGGACAATGTCGGCGGCTATCGACACGGCTACCAGGTCGAGCATAGCATCGAGCTCGGCCGTGGGGATGCCGTTGCTCCGCGCAAAAGCCTGCATAAACTTAAATCCCACCCCGCAACCCGACAGATGGGGGCAGGGGTAGGTGGAGCCTTCGAGCTTCGGATTGAGGATGGCCACAGCGGGGGGGAGCTCATCGCCCGCCACGTGATGGTCGCAGATGATGAAGTCGATGCCGAGCGATGCGGCATAGCGTATCTCCTCCACCGCCTTGATGCCGCAGTCGAGGATGATTATGAGCTTCACGCCTTGAGAGGCGGCATAGTCGATGGCGGCACGCGACACGCCATATCCCTCCTCATAGCGGGTAGGGATGTAATAGTCAAGATTGGAGTAGAACTGGCGCAGAAACTTGAAGACCAGCGCGACAGCCGTAGTGCCATCGACGTCATAGTCGCCATACACCATTATCCGCTCCTTGCGTCCCATTGCTTGGTTGAGCCGCGCCACGGCTTTGTCCATGTCGGGCATAAGGAAAGGGTCGTGAAGGTCGGCAAGCGACGGATTGAAGAAGCGCTCAGCCTCTTCAACGGTCGTGATGCCTCGCTCCACAAGGAGCTGGGCCACCGGGGGCGTCCCGGCGTAGCGCTCAGCTAAGGCGCTCTCCAATGCCTGCTCTTCCGAAGTAAGGGGTTGGTAATGCCATTTGCTTGTCATTTATGCTGTTCATTTTTTTATTATCTGAGGGAGTGGAAGGATGAGGATGGGAGAGATGCCGGAGGCGGAAAGAGGAGAGAGAAACAGAATGATTCCGGAGCCGATGACGCGCGCCTGACCGGAGGATCGGGAAGGGGGCGCCGGCTCCCTTGTGGCTGAGGAGAGGGGGGCAGAAGTCTCTGCCCCGGGGCCTGTAGAGCGGCCCTTGTCGCGGGCCTTTGAGAGAATTAGGCAAAAGTAACAAATTTTTCCCAAAAAAGCCCACTTCCTCCAATCCCTTTAAGCTTTATTAATACTCGGCATTGGCCACGATGTGAAACCTGCCGCCGGCGACCGGATGGGAAAAACTATTGATCCGGAAAACATCCGGAGGTAAGATTATTCAGGTCCTTCCGGGGCGCGGCGAAGGATTTTTTAACTATTTTTGCATGTCGGATTGTTAAACTATCGTGTCGATGGCCGTCTAATAGATAAATGGCCGCCATTAACCAATCCACTATTCACCTCTTAACACCGCCCGCCAACGATGAAAAAGATCAATATCCTCCGCATCATATCCGGCTCCGGCATGAAGAGCGTCCTGGCCTCAGTGCTCTGCGTCATGATGCTGGCAGCGGCAGCTCCTATGGTGAACGCCTCTGAGAGCGAGCAGCGCCGCAGCGAGCAACGCCGCGACAACCACAATAATAACGGCCGCGGCAACAATGGCCATGGTCAGCGTCGCGAGCAAGCTCATCGCCCGCAGCAGGCCGGTCAGGCTCAGCAGGGGCGTCGCCCCGAGAGCGCCCAGCGCCCTCAGCAGTCTCAGAAGCCCCAGCAGCCTCAGCGCCCCCAACAGGCCCAGCGCCCTCAGCAGGGCAATCCCGGCCCGGGCCACAATAACGGTCGTCCCGGTCAGGTCCCCGGTAACAATTTCGCGCCCGGCAACAATGGCCACGGCAACAATGGCCATAAATGGAGCCCCGGCAAGCCCAACCAGGTGCGTCCCGGGATGGCGATCCACCGTCCGCCCGTGGCTCCTCCCCCCGCCCGGCCCCATCGCCCCGCTCATTTCTATGGCTTCAAGCGCCCCGTGCCTCCCCCATCGTGGCGTCCCGGTCCCCGGCCCCTCTTCTCTACCGTCCTCGGCCTGGCCTTCGGCTCGGCTATCTCGGCCGGCATAGATGCCCTGATCTCGGGCGGATATGTGGTCGACGGCTATTCCAACAATATGGTATATGTCAATAATGCCGTGCAGCTCAATATGCGGTGGCCCTATGCCGCCCTTCAGTACAATCCCGGCGGCTATCTGGAGAGCTCGCAATTTGTCTACGACTCGCCCAGGATGGATCTGAGCCGCTATCGTGCGGCCTTCAACCGCCTCGTGGCTCTTTACGGAGCCCCCGTTACCAACCATCAGAGCGGCATCAATATGAGCGCCACCTGGTGGGGAGCCGGAGGACAATATGTGACCCTCACTTTTGACTGCCGCCCCTCCTATGCGGGCCCCGACCGCTTCTTCACCACCCTCTCCTTCGGAGTCTGAAACC
>CAZAUV010000037.1:0-1991 GCA_964488335.1 uncultured Bacteroides sp. | reverse complement strand
GAAACCACAATCATTAATCCTCTGACTATTAATGATCAACGGATTCCTGCGCGTGGCCTCGGCCGTGCCCCCCGTCAATGTGGCCGACGTGAAGGCCAATGTAGAAGGAATAATCGCCCTTGCCGCCTCCATGGCCGGTAAGGGCGTTGAGGTGACTGTGATGCCCGAGCTTTGTGTCACGGGCTACACCTGCGCCGACCTCTTCCACTCACAGACGCTCCTGAGCGCCGCCGCCGAGGGGCTGCGCCGGATCGCCGAGGCATCAAACGACTGGCCCGGGATGGCGCTGGTGGTGGGCGTCCCGGTGAGCACCGGCACTGAGCTGAGCAATTGTGCCGCCGTGGTTGCCGCCGGCGAGGTCATGATGATGGTGGCCAAGGAGTTTCTGCCCGATTACAATGAGTTTTACGAGCGCCGATGGTGGGCTCCGGGTCCGCAGGGTCAGGCGAGGGTCTTTCCCTGGCGCGGCGCCCTCGTCGGAGTGGAGATATGCGAGGAGCTCTGGACCCCCGAGCCGCCGAGCGGCAAGATGGCCATGGCCGGAGCTCATGTGATAGTCAATCTCTCGGCCTCCGACGATCTCATCGGCAAATATGACTATCTGCGCTCGCTCGTAGAGGGCCAGAGCGGCCGATGCCTCTGCGGATATGCCTATGCCTCAGCCGGATATGGCGAGAGCTCGACCGACCTTGTCTTTTCAGGCAAAGCCATCATCGCCGAGCGCGGAGCCCTCCTGGCCGAGAATGACCGCCGCGACCCCGACTCCCGCTTTGTCATCGCCGACATCGACATCGAGGCCATCGAGCGCGACCGCTTCCACACCACCTCCTTCGCCTCCTCGGCGCGTGCCGCCGCCATTGCGCCGCTGCCTTGCCCTGTCGGGGAGCGGAGCTACGATCTCCGGACCGAGCCGACATATCGCCGTGTCGACCCGCAGCCTTTCGTGCCTTCGGCTGCCGCCGACCGCGACGCCCGCTGCTCGGAGATAATCTTTATCCAGACTGCCGGACTGGCCAGGCGCCTCGATGCCATCGGGGCGCGCCGCCTCGTCGTGGGCATCTCCGGAGGCCTTGACTCCACTCTGGCCCTCCTCGTGGCCGTCAATGCCTTTGACCGCCTCGGCCTGCCGCGCGAGGGCATCATCGGGGTGACGATGCCCGGCTTCGGCACCACCGGCCGCACCCGCTCCAACTCCCTGGCCCTTATGGAGGGGCTCGGAGTGACCATCCGAGAGATACCGATTTCCGATGCTGTAAATCTCCATTTCCGGGATATAGGCCACGACCCTGAGGTCCACGACATTACTTATGAGAACAGCCAGGCCCGCGAGCGGACACAGATATTGATGGACATAGCCAATCAGGCCGGGGGCATAGTGCTCGGCACGGGCGACCTCTCGGAGCTTGCTCTCGGATGGGCCACGTATAACGGCGACCATATGTCGATGTATGGCGTCAATGTCGGAGTGCCCAAGACGCTGGTCCGCTATCTCGTAGAGTGGTTTGCCGCCAGTTTCCGCAGCCGGGGCGACGAGAGGGTTGCCGCCACCCTCGACGACATCATCGCCACCCCCGTAAGCCCCGAGCTCTTGCCGCCGACCGCCTCCGGAGAGATAGCGCAGAAGACCGAAGACACCGTAGGCCCCTATCTCCTCCACGACTTCTTCCTCTATTACACCCTCCGCTTCGGCTTCTCGCCCCGGCGCATCTTCATCCTGGCGCGCAAGGCGTTTGCCGACACTCCTGCCGATGTGATAATCAAATGGATGAGGGTCTTTTTCCGCCGCTTCTTCGCCCAGCAGTTCAAGCGTTCATGTCTGCCCGACGGGCCTAAGGTGGGCAGTGTGTGTCTCTCGCCTCGTGGCGACTGGCGTATGCCTTCCGATGCCTCATCGGCTCTGTGGCTGGCTGAGATCGATGACCTTGCGCGCGAAATAGTTTAGAGCTTGTCCCATAATATATGTTAACGCTGAGGTCGCATATCTCGGAGGG
>CAZAUV010000036.1:4062-17420 GCA_964488335.1 uncultured Bacteroides sp. | reverse complement strand
TCCTCGCCGTCGTCAACGCCGGTGAGGCGTGCCAGATCGCTCTTCCGCTCGATGACCTGGAGCTTCTGGACTATCTCGACGGGGAGGTTTTTGGATGCCACCTTGGGGTCGTCGGCAAAAAATTCTTCGCCGTCGAGGAGGATTTTAGACACTGTCTTGCCATTGGCGGTGATAGAGCCGTCGTCGCCCACCTCCACACCGGGGAGGCGCTTGAGAAGGTCCTCCACGACGGCGTTTGGCTGGGTCTTATATGCTCCGGCGTCATATTCCACGGTGTCTTCCATCACCTTGATGGGTGTGCGAGTGCCGGTGACCTTTACCTCAGCCAGCGAGATGCCGCCCTCGGTCATTCGGAGGGTGTCGAGATTGACGTTAGCGCCCTTAACGGTGACATTTTTCTTGAGAGTCTCGAGGCCGATATATGTCACTTCAACGATATATTTGCCATTGGAGGCGCCGGAGAGGTTGAAAGCGCCCTTGGCATTGGTCATTACGCCGGCGACAAAAGTTGAGTCAGGTGCCTTGAGAAGCCTTACGGAGGCTTGGGGAAGAGTCTCTCCGGCCGGGTCAACTACCAGGCCCCTGATATTATAGGCCAAGCAGGAGAGGGAGGTTGCAATTGCCACAAGCAGAGAGAGAAATCTTGTGGCATATGAAGCCTGTTGCATGGTGATGGAATGTGGATTTGGGTAGGTTTTTTACTTAAAAATTGTACAGGAGTACAATTGCTTTGACCTACTGAGGGGGCTAAAGTTTAACGGCGGGGCTAAAAAAAGCGTCAATTAAATGATAATAAATGTTAACGGGGCTGTGCCAACTGCCGACCGAGCAGAAAAACGGGCCGTATAAAACCTTTTGGGCCCTTCAGGCCTTATATAATTATAAGGTGCGAACCTACCGACAAGGCTTCGCCCGGATAATCATAGCTACACACACCTTTACCACGACAATTATGAAACTCTCATCATATCTCACGACCTTAGCCCTCACCTTAGCGGCAGGGGGCGCCCTCGCAGGCCTCTCAAGCTGCGGAACAATGATGACCACAAGCGTAGGGGTCTCAACGGTCGATAACTATCCGCCCGCTATCGGCGGGTGGTGGGACGACGGCAGCTTCTTCCCGCCCTACTGGGCCGGAGGGGTGGCCGGTGCGCCGGCATGGGGTGTAGGTGCCCCGGCGCGCCCCGTGCCATCGCGTCCCGTATTGCCTCCGGCCGGCACGGTCAAGCCCTATCCTACCGGCCCCGACCCGGTAGTGGGTGGCACCGGACTCCCCGGGGATAATACCAAGCCGATAGTGCCGCCTCCCGGCACGGTCAAGCCCTATCCCACCGGCCCCGGCCCGGTGGTGGGAGGCACAGGGCTGCCTACGCTCGGCCCCGGCAACTCCACCGGTGGTAATAACGCAGCCGCGGCTACGCAGCCGGGCCGCAGGCCGGAGCGCCGGTGACCCCGGCCGGCGGGCTTCATTTCCGCAATTCCCCCGGGCTTTTCAAAAATAAAGACATCATTATTTTTCATCCATTTCATCACCTGATACATTATGCTTACATGCGCTACCACTCTTCCTGAAACCACAGCCATCCCCGCCCATAAATTTGCTACCTGGCTGCTGACTCATGTCAACGCAATCCTTGACGGCATAGGCCTGTCTCACGACCCAACCCTTCAGGAGATAGTCTATGTGGCCATCATCACCCTGATTGCTCTGGGGATAGGATGGCTTACGCAGTTTGTCGTTCTCTTCATCACCCGCAAAATCGTCGGAGCCTACCACTCGGATATGGTCAGGGATCTTCTGCAGCACAATGTGCTGGGCACATGCTCCCATATCATTCCCCCGCTGGTGATAATGGCCCTCATCCCGATAGCTCTCGTCGGCGAGTCGACAGTGTCGAATATCATCATCAAGGTATTGATTATCTATACGATAATTGTGTCAATACTTGCCCTGTCGTCGGTGATGAGATTTGTGTGGAAGCGCTTCGATGAGAAAAACAATGCCAAAAACCTGCCGCTCCAGGGCATCCTCAATGTGGCCATCGGCCTGCTTTGGATAGTTGGCGCAATCATAGGTGTGTCGGTGCTCATCGACAAGTCGCCAGCCGCGCTGCTGACCGGCCTCGGAGCCTTTGCGGCAGCCTTGATGCTGATCTTCAAAGACTCCATCCTGGGCTTTGTGGCGGGCATCCAGCTCAGCCAAAACGATATGCTCCGCGTAGGCGACTGGATCGTGGTGCCCTCGACTATCGCCAACGGCATCGTCATTGACGTGAGCCTGACAGCTGTGAAGGTCCAGAACTGGGACAATACCATCGTTACACTCCCGCCTTATACCCTGGTCTCCACCTCATTTCAGAACTATCGCGGCATGACCGACTCGGGCTGGCGCCTTATCTCCCGCAATTTCTATTTCGATACCGACTCCATCCTCCCGCTCTCCGATGCTATGATCCAGTCAGTCATAGACCTCCCCGGCGTCAAGGAATTTGTCGATAAGGTCAGGAGCGGAGGCATCACCTATGATCCGGGAGTGGCCTGTGTCAACGGCACCCTCGACACCAATCTCGGTCTCTTCCGCGCTTATATGTGCTATTACCTGCTCCATCACCCTCTGATCGGCACCGACCAGCAGATCCTCGTCAACCTCATGAAGCCCTCGCCCGAGGGAATGCCGCTCCAGATCTATTGCTACACCACCACGGCATGGACGGCATATGAAGCAGTCCAAAGCGAAATCTTCGAGCATATCGCGCTGATGTGCCCCAGATTTGGCCTGCGCGCGGCATCGGCCGACTATCGCGAAGTTAATCTCTCCTCGCCTAAGGCGTGAGCGCCTTTGTAGGGTGGAGGCACCGCCTCGACCCTACAAATCATTCTTTTTCAACGAAATATTATGACATTGGTGGCCCAACGGTGCACTCCCATGAATAGACCCGGTCACCGCCCGGGGTATGCGGTTTATATAGCTTTTTGCGCCCTGGGAGGGCGCGCCTTTCACGGCCTATCGTTCTCCGTAAGGCGCGCCCCGGAGGGACGCAATTAAGGGTGGGGGCGTCATCTCCCGGGGTTGCACCCCGGGCTAAGCATTGACGCTCCCCCTTGGGGCGCCATCTTCGCGCCATCCATCCGTTGTGTGGCCCTGTCGCCGGCATCGCATCGACTGGGGCGCCAAATCATTCTTCTTTAGGAGCAATGTTTTTCGCATATAAAATAATATGACTATCTTTGCATCGTAAAACATATATCATAGCAAGATGCCGACAGTATTGTTAATATTTGGAATCCGATTTTTCTTTTACCTGCATGACCATGAGCCGATTCACGTTCACGTGGAGTATCAAGGCAAATTTGCGAAAATACAAGTTTTGCCAGAGATATCTGTGATTGAGAACAGTGGCCTGAAACCTCAAATTTTGAAGAAAGCACTCGTAACTGTTTCAACGTATCAGGAAGAAATCATAGCAGCGTGGAACGAAGCATTCAAAAAGGATGATTGATATGAAAGATAAAATAATGTTTGTGTGGTTTGATGATAACCGAATCTATATAAAGACAAAACGAGGCGAAACTTTAAGCCAACCGCTTGAAGTGTTCCCGGCTTTGTTTCTTGCTTCAGCTGAGCAGCGAGAAAAGTATAAAATATGGGGCGAGGAGCAAAGTATTCGTTGGGAGGAGTTGGATGAGGATATTCATATTTCCGACTTTAATGAAGTTGAAACCGTAAACTATGACAATGAGGTTAACAGACTTCTGTCGTGTATTCCCTTTCTTGATATTAAGGCGTTTGCACAGTTTCTTGGAGTTCATTGGACTAAGCTGGCTCGATTTAGATATGGCGTTTGGACTCCATCTCCAGAAATAGTCGCAAAGATTAAAGACGGCATTTTAGCAATACGTAAAAAAGTTTCAGCCGCCGTGGTGTGATATACAGCACCCGGAAATAACAGGGCTGATACACTGCAAAGGGCGCCGGCTCGGGTGGGAGTCGGCGCCCTTTGCGGGTGTATGGTCAATGGGGATTATTTGCAGATATAGGAGAGATCGTTGGCCTCCACGGTAAACTGCTGGCCAAAGGGAGTGCAGCGGAAGGTTATATCGATGTCGTTGAGGTCGTCGAGGCTCACCTCAGCGCTGAGGTTACTGATGGCGAAGGAGGGGTAGGGGACACCGGAGATGGTCGGGATGAGTGATTGAGCGGTGAGATTATATCCGCCCCGGTCGTCCATTGTCAGGTCAACGTCGGGGAAGAGCATATCGCCCACCGAGGGCATCTGCTCCGCAAATTTAGGGTTGATGACATGGATATCGGCCTTGGTGTCGCTCTTGACCACTATTCGATAGCTCATCGAAGTGGAATAGAAGGAACCGGTTGTCGGGGATGTAACGATGGTCTTGCCGATGGTCTCGATGGTCTGCGGGATAAAGGTGATGTTCATATCATCGATGGTCTCGGCTGAGAAGGCAAAGAGCGATGTGCCATCTGCGGCTCCTGCAGGTGAGGGATTGTAGATGAGCTCCACCTCGGAAAACTTCACGGGATTGGACTCCGAAGCGGTAACATTATCAGTGTCAATGATATAATAACCGTCCTTGTCGGTTTTATACTTGAGGCCCGTGAGCTCGATCTTCACCGGTTGAGAGCCCTGGGAGAGGGATATGCCGGTGATGAAGATGTCGGCGGTCTTGTCGGGGTAAAAATCGACGGCATAGGCAGTGGAAGATGAGGAGAAGCCTAAGAGCGGAAGGTCTTCAGGGGCGATGAAAGTGAAGCCCCCGGGATTGGTGATACGGGTGGCTTGACCCCGGTCGGGATTTACGGGATCGGGCTCATCGCCGTCGCTGCTGCAGGCGGCCAGGGCGAGGGGCGCAAGGCATATGATCGCGAGGGCAGCCTTAGTCTTGAGATTGTATTTCATATAACGAGGAATATAATAAAATTCTTATTTTGAGAGAATAACGGATTGCCGTGGCGGGAGGTTGAGGGTGTCAGTCGAAATTAAGCCTCAGAGTGATGCCTCCCCTCCGTGGCATCCCGCTCTGGTAAAATGTCTCGCTGACGGAGACGAAAGAGAAGACATCATAGCGTGTGGAGGTGATATTTTCCGCCCACAGCTCAAGGGTCCACCAATCGCGCCGGAGGGATAGCGAGGCGCCGAGAAGGGCGTAAAAGGGCTGGAAGCGGGTGTTGGCTTCGTCCCAGTAGATTTTGCCGGCGCCGCGGCAGTTGATGTTGGCCGTGAGCATATCGGCGATGGAGCCGGCGGAGGTGCGGAACGTCAGTGAAGAGAAGAGGGTCGAAGCGGGAGCATAGGGGATATGCTTGCCGCGGAAGTCTTCGCGACCGTTCCAGAATGAGCGGAAGCGGGCATCTGTCAGACCATAGGCCACGGTGAAGAGCCAGCGCGACGAAGGGTTATAGCGTATTGTGGCCTCGAAGCCGGTGGCGCGGGAGCGGCCGGCGTTGGTGGTGATGCGCCCGGTGGTGGTCCCTTCGGGAAACATGGTCAGTTGCTGGTCGCGGATGTCATTGAAGAAGAGTGCCAGATCGGTCCCCACCCGGCCATCGGCGCAGGTGATATGCGCTCCGGCCTCATAGTTGATGCTCTTCTCGGGGCGGTAGCTCACAATCTCGTCTACATCATATTTCTCCGCCAGGCCCATCAGTCCCATGATGCGTTGCTGGAGGACGTCGGAAAACATCTGAGTGTTATATCCCCCGCTTTTATATCCTTTGCCGATAGAGAGATATACCTCCGAGGGGGATGGCATCGGGAGGCGGAAAGAGGCTGCGACCTTGGGGAGAAGCTCGAGGAAATGACTCGCCAGACGCCCGCGGTCGTCGATGTCTACGGGGCGGCGGTCAAAGATGGAAGGCTCATGGCCTGGGCGCGAGTTGTCAAGGATGGTATATGAGGTCGAGGTGTGGGAGCGATATCGCAGCGACGCGTGCTCGTAGTCAAGGCGCAGGGAGCCCTCGAGGGTCCAGCGGCCGAGACGGAGAGTGCTTCGGTGATAGGCGGCGAGGCCATGGACGGGATAGGTGAAATCGGAGCCGAGGACAAATGAGGGGTCGTCCCAGCGGATCGGATAATGAGGGTTGATCTCGTTGCGGTGGCCGACGATGAGGTTGGCGATGCCGTCTTCCTTGAAGGTCACCGGGGCATTCATGGAGGTGTGGCGGCTGAAGGCAAAGAGGCCTGCGAGCCACTGATATCGGGAGCCTTTGCCGGAGCTGCGGGCCACAAAGTCTTGTGTCAGGGTGAGCTCCCGGCGCTTCTGTGACAAGGTAAAATAGTCGACGGGGCGGAAATCCTGGTCGAGGGTCATATTGTCGTCGATATATTGCAGGGAGGTGATCGACGAGAGAGACCATCCGCGGCCGTTGAAGCCTATGGTGAGACCATCGGCGGCGGTGGTGCGCCTGTAGAAGCAGGTGTCGTTATAAGCAATTTCGCCCGTGGCAGCCCATTTATAGGGGTAGCCCCCTTGGCGCGAGAGGCTGACGGAGGCAATGTTGCTTACGCTCAGGCGCGGGGAGGGGAGCCATTCGGTGCGCCAGCGGAGGGCTCCGCTGCGCTCGGTGTCGACCTTACGGCCATTGTATTGATTGGTGAAAAAGCCATTATCACAGTTGACCAGCGCTGACAGGCTCATTGCCAGGCGCGGGGTGAGGCTGCCGTAATGGCTCAGGCCGAGCTTGAAATCCGGGCCGGGGAGGGCGCCGGAGAGCATGGCGCGGGTGCCGTTGAAGGTCAGGGGCGAGAGGGTGTAGATGTTGATCTGTCCCCCCATGGTGTTTCGGCCATAGAGGGTTGATTGGGGGCCGCGGATGACCTCGATGCGCTCTATATCAAGGAGGTCGAAGTCATAAGCGTCTTTATTGAGATAAGGCACGTTGTCTACGTTGAGGCCTACTACCGGCTGATCGATGCGGGCACCGAGGCCGCGGACATAGATGCTCGATGTCATGCGCGAGCCGTAGTCGGGAATGAAGAAGTTGGGCGCCACGTCGCTCACTCCCTTCATCGAGGATATGCCGAGGCGCTCGGCCTCACTGCGCCCGACGATGGTGGCGGCAACGGGCTGAAGACGGAGGTCGAGTCCCTGCTTGATGGCGGTGACCGACACCTCGCCGATGGTCACGGTAGAGTCGGCTTCGGTGGCTGCAATCTCGCCCGGTATCACTCGCCCGGGCCCGTCGTGGTCGGCGGGCTGAACGAGGATGCACAGGATGCTCAGGAAGAGTGACAGGCTCATGCTTCGGGAGCGAGGTCGGCAAGGATGGCGCGGAGCTCTTCGTCGGTGGCCGTCAGGCGGGAGCGACATTCGGCTATGAGCTCAGATGCCCGGCGGGTGTAGGCGGTGAGCTTGTCGATGTCGCACTGGTCGCTCTGCATGGTGCGGAGGATCTGGTCGAGCTCGGCCACGGCCTGAGCATATGTGAGGTCCTTAACAGGGGTCATATTGCAAGAAATGGAGATTGGGATTGGTCTTAGCGTGAATGAGAGGTGACGGTGGAGATAATCTTGCCGTCGGGGAGGATGGTCACGAGGGTCTCACCGGGGGGAATATCGTTGACGGAGCGGATGGTGGCTCCGGAAGAAGAGCGTGTAACTGAAAAGCCTCGGCGGAGGGTGGCCTGGGGAGAAAGGGCCTTGAGAATGGCCTCGAAGGCATTGATATTCTGGTGGCGGTGGGCCACCGTGGCGCGGGCGGCTACGGCAATGGCCGCAGCAGTGGAGTCGATGGTGGCGCGTGCAGGGGCAATCTTGGAGGCTCCGATGCCGGAGAGAGCGGTGGCGGAGCGGTCGAGAAAAGAGCGTGCGCGGTCAAGGGCCGAGCGGGCCACCGTTGGGAGCATGCCCTGACAGAACGACAGCTGAGTGTGGCAGCCGGTCATGCGGTCGGTGGCGGCGGCGAGGATGTCGGAGCCGAGAGAGCGGAGCCGCTCGAGGGCCTCCATGCCGCGGGATATGAGCCATTCGGCGGCTGCCGTAGGTGTCTTGACGCGCATGGCAGCCACATAGTCGAGCACAGTCACGTCGCGCTCATGGCCGATGCCTACGATGACGGGCAGCGGAAACTGAGCCACGTTGAGCGCCAGGGTGTAGTCATCGAAGCTCTGGAGGTCGGTAGAGGAGCCGCCGCCGCGGATCATCACCACGCAGTCAAACTCCTCTTGCCTCGCCGCTATGGTATCGAGGGCCGCGATGCAGGAGCTCACGGTGCGGTCGCCCTGGAGCACCGCCGGGAAGAGCTCCACCTTAAACCTCAGCCGGGCCGGCGAGGAGAAGAGCTGATTGACAAAGTCGCCGTAACCGGCGGCTCCGGCGGCCGAAACCACGGCGATGCGCAGCGCTACAGGGCTCCAGGGAAGAGAGCGGTTGAGCTCGATCATCCCTTCGGCCGTGAGCCGCTCGATGATTTCGCGGCGGCGACGCTCCGCTTCTCCGAGGGTATAGGAGGGGTTGATGTCGGTGATGACAAACGATAGCCCGAAGGAGGGATGATAATTGACCGTCCCACACACCATTACCTTCAGGCCGCTGACCAGACGCTGCCCTGTGGCCTGCGCAAACTTGCGCCCTAACCCGGGGGCGACGTTGGCCCACATGATGGCTTTGATGCGGGCATTGACCCGCCCTGAAGTCCCGTCTTTGTCGAGCAGCTCCATGTAGCAGTGGCCTCCCGAGGCGCGGAGGTCTATAAGCTCACCGACGACCCACACATTGTGCAGGTCGGGGGTGGCGAGGCAGCCCGCTATAATCATATTGAGCTGCCTGACGCTCAGAGGCTCTCCGGTGAAGAGATCGGGGCGGCTCATGGGAGCATATCGGGGCTAAGCGGATTGGCGGCATCGTCGCCGAGCCATTCGAGGGCGCGCTTGCCGGGGTTGAAGGCATACACGAGGTAGTTGCGCAGCAGGGGGCGCAGGGGAGCATATTCCTCCTTGCCGAGATATTCCTCAGTGGTGTTGGTGAAGACAAACGATAGTGTAGCGGGGTCATATTCACACTCTGAGAGCACCAGCGGCAGGAGGGCATCGACCTTCTTGCGGTCAACTCCCTTGCGGAGCCACTGGCTCAGGCCGGGCATTTCAAAATTCTTGTTGCCGAGGCGCTTCCAGTCAGAGGAATAGAGGTCTACGGTGCTGTCGGCAACCGGGGTCATCGTCGTATATATCACGGCCACCACGGTGTCGCTCCCTGCGGGGAGCACTACCATCCTGAGGGTCTGCGCTCCGGTGACCTGAACCTTTATGGAGGAGGGGTCGGAGGCGAGGATGCGGGAATCGCCCATGAGATTGTTGCGGCTCATGTGTGAGCTGCCGGCGTTGAAATAGTCAACCATATCGAGGCGTGTGGCCCGGTCGATAAGCGGGATAATATTGTCGGGGGCTGTCGTGAAAGCTTCTACGGGGGTGAGGGCCTGCCCTGCAAGCGGGGCTAAGGCCATGATTACAGCAGTCAGTAATTTTATGAAGTTAAGGCGCATATTGCTGTGGATTAGATGAAAGAGAGGGGATTATTTCTTCTTTTTGGTAGATGACTTCTTGCCGGAGGCTGAGGCCCGTGATTTGCGGAGGAAGAAGTCGTGGACGGTCTCGGGCTCATACTCGCCCCCTTCGTCGGAGGTGTCGGCGGCGTGCTTGCCGCGCTTGCGCGATGAGGCTTTGGCATAGTCCTTGCCCTCCTCGGCAATCTCGCAATGGATGCGCTTTCCGAGGAAGTCGGCTCCGGTGAGGCCCTCCACCACGCGGCGGGCATCGGCCTCGCTGACGTCAAAGAGGGAATAGCCGGGCATAAGGTCAATGCGGCCCACGTCGACTCTCTTGCCTCTGACAAGATGATTGAGCATATCGATGAGATTGCCGGCATAGAAGCCGTCGGCCTTGCCGGCGTTGATATAGAGACGCGCCATGCCGGGGTCGGCCGTGCGGCGGTCTTTCTCCTTGGGGTCGGAGGGTATCTCGGGGCGCTCCTTCCGCTCCTTGCGCTCCTTGCGGGGCTTCTCGTCGATGAAGTCGATGGTAGGGGCGTCGCGATAATAATCGAGCAGGCGATTGAACTCGAGGGCCACGATGCGCTTGAGGAGGTCTTCGCCCGAGAGCCACTCGAGCTTCTTGCTCACTCCCGGGAGATAGCGGGCTATCTCCTCCTCATCGACCTTGACGCGCTCGAGACGGTCGGCGAGGTTATAGAGCTGCTTCTCGATGATATGCTGAGGCGAGGGCACTTCCCTGCGCTCAAAAGGCTTCCCTATCTTCTTCTCTATCTCGCGGAGCTTGCCTTTCTCGCGGGAGTGGATGATGGAGACAGAGACGCCGGTCTTGCCGGCGCGGCCCGTTCGGCCGGAGCGGTGGGTGTAGACGGCCGTATCGTCAGGCAGACCATAGTTGATGACATGGGTGAGGTCGTCGACATCGAGGCCACGGGCAGCCACGTCGGTGGCCACGAGGAGGGAAATCACGCGGTCGCGGAATTTCTTCATTACAATGTCGCGCTGCTGCTGGGAGAGGTCGCCGTGGAGCGCGTCGGCGTTATAGCCGTCGGCGATGAGGCGGTCGGCAATCTCCTGAGTGTCGCGGCGGGTGCGGCAGAAGATGATGGCGTAGATATTAGGGGAGTCGTCGGCAATGCGCTTGAGGGCGAGATATTTATCGCGGGCATTGACCATATAATAGACATGTCTGACGTTTTGGGCGCCCTCATTTTTGCGGCCGATGACAAATTCCACCGGCTGGCGCATATATTTCTTTGATATACGGGCAATCTCGTCGGGCATCGTGGCCGAGAAGAAGAGCATCTTGCGCTCCTCCGGGATGTGTGACAGGATTTCGTCGATGGAGTCGAGGAAGCCCATATTGAGCATCTCGTCGGCCTCGTCGAGCACCACTGTGTGGACATCTGCCAGCTTCACCACGGCGCGCTTGATGAGGTCGATCAGTCGGCCGGGGGTAGCCACGATTATCTGGGTCCCCTCGCGCAGGGCGCGTATCTGGCTCTCGATGGAGGAGCCGCCATAGACGGGGAGCACTTTAAGGTCAGGGATATATTTGGAGAAGTCGGCCAGGTCAGAGCCTATCTGGAGGCAGAGCTCGCGGGTAGGGGCCAGGATGAGGGCCTGCGGGCGGCGCAGGGATGTATCCACGCGCTGGATCACCGGGAGGCCGAAGGCAGCGGTCTTGCCGGTGCCGGTCTGGGCCAAGGCCACCACATCGCCGCTCTCAGGGTCGAGCAGATGGGGGATTACTTGTTCCTGGACAGGCATCGGCGCATCGAAGCCCAGGTCTTCTATGGCATGGATGAGCGGCTCGCTGACTCCCAGTTCGGTAAATGTTTTCATAGGATGATGGATAAATGTTTCTATCATATAACACCCGAAAGGGGTCAAGAGTTTAAGAGCACCTCCGAAAGCCGGTGCTCCAGATCAGCCGACGTCAGTTTGGTATGGAGCTGACCCTTGTGGGCCACCGATATATTTCCGGTCTCTTCGCTGACCACGATGGCAAAGGCGTCGGTGGCTTGCGAGATGCCCAAGGCCGAGCGGTGGCGCAGGCCCAGCGAGCGGCTTATGTTCTGGTCGTGGCTCACCGGGAGGATGCATCCGGCGCTCATCAGCCTCTCATGGGCAATGATCAGGGCGCCGTCATGGAGGGGAGAGTTCTTGAAGAAGATATTCTCGATGAGGCGGGCGTTGATGAGGGCATCGATCATGTCGCCGCTCTTCTCGTAGCTCTCGAGCGAGATGGCCTGCTGGATGACGATCAGGGCGCCTGTCTTGGTCTTGGCCATGTTCATGCAGGCATAGACGATGGGGAGGATATAGCGGCGCATATTGCGCTCATTCTCATCGCCCCGGGCGTGGTGGAAAATCTTCCGGAGGAAGCCCCAGCGCTTATGGTCGCCGAGGGCCACGAGGAAGCGCTTTATCTGATCCTGGAAGAGAATTACGAGCACGAGCAGACCGATGCTCATAAACTTGTCGAGGATGGTGCCTATGAGCTTCATCTCCAGGATCTGGGAGGTGAAGAGCCACACGATGATAAAAGCCAGGATGCCATAGAAGATGTTGATGGTGCCGCTCTCCTTCATTATCTTATAGAGATAATAAAGCAGGAGAGCCGCTATGGCTATATCGAGGATGTCGCGGAGGCCGAAGGAGTCGATCAAGGCGTTGGAGGGGGGATGATGGTTAGGGATTTGACTGAATGAGGGAGGCGAGGGTGCGGGCCTGGACGGCCTCTTTGACGTCGTGGACGCGGAGGATGGCCGCGCCCTGAAGGAGGGCCTGAAGGTTGAGGGCGGTGGTGGCCGGGAGGGCTTCGGCGGGAGTGATGCCCAGGGGGCGCGTCACCATGCTCTTGCGCGAGAGGCCTATGAGGATGGGTCGCTCGAGGATTTCGCTTAGCGAGGGGAGCGCGCCGAGCAGCCGGTAATTCTGCTCAAGAGTCTTGGCGAAGCCCAGGCCGGGGTCGGCTATGACATCGGCCACTCCGGCCAGGGCCAGGCGGCTCACTTTGCTCAGGAGGTCGGAGGCCACTGCGGCCTCCACTCCCCCCTGGGCGTAGTAGTCGGTCAGAGACTGCATCGTGGAGGGAGTGCCGCGCATATGGGATGCAATGAAGGGCACTTTGAGCTCGGTCGCCGTCGGGATCATCCCGGGGTCGAGGTCGCCTCCCGATATGTCGTTGATGATGTCGGCCCCGAGAGAGGTGATAGCCTCGCGGGCCACTTCGGCGCGGAAGGTGTCGACGCTCACCGGGATGTCGGGCGCCACGGAGCGGAGGGCCGTCAGAGCCATGCCCAGACGGTCGATTTCCTCTGCTACAGACACCTCGGCGGCCCCCGGGCGCGAGGAATAAGCTCCGACATCAATGATGTCGGCTCCCAGGCTTACCATATCCTCCACGCGGCTACAGATGGAGCCGGTGTCGCCGGTGCGGCTCCCGGCAAAGAAAGAGTCGGGAGTGGCGTTGACGATACCCATGATGGCAGGCCGGTCGAAGCTGACAAGCCGGTAGCCGAGGCGGAGCGAGAAGGGGGTGAAACGTGGTGTGGCCATACGAGCCACAAAGGTACGAATTATTACGATACCCTTCGCCATTCCGCTCTATTTTTCGCGAGAAGGCTTCGGGCGGACAGGGCAGCGTAAGCAGACCGAAGGTCTTATTCTTGATTAGTTATCTTTGCAAAGATTATTAATCTCGTCTATTGTTAGGCCGGTCAGTTTAGAAATCTGTAAGAAGTCCATTCCGTTGCCTAATATGAAGTCAACCACTCTCCTATTCGATTCAGTGCGGCCAACGTCACGGCCTCGCTTGTAGGAGCGCTCAGAGGCTTGTCTGGCGGCTT
>CAZAUV010000036.1:0-3962 GCA_964488335.1 uncultured Bacteroides sp. | reverse complement strand
GAGGAAGCCCTTTTCTTAACATGCGTTGAGCAGTCTCATTTCGGCCTTCGGCGCGGCCTTCGGCGCGACCTTCGGCGCGACCTTCGGCTCGGCCAACGTCACGGCCTCGCTTATAGGAGCGGTCAGAGGCTTGTCTGGCGGCTTGTTCGGCAGCAAACTCTATGCCTCGCTGAGTGTCGCGCAGTTTCTGAAGCGACTGGCTGTAGGGAATTAACTCAACATCAGATAGTCTCTTTGTTTCGGATGCTTGAAAAAACTCGGGGTATCTGCCATCTCTATAGGCTTGGGATGCGGTATTCATATTTTCCATGTTTTTAATGAGAAACAACATTTGCTCCAACTCGGTTTTACAATCGCTCCATTCGGGCGGCACTTCTTTCAACGAGCAGAGAAAGATGTGGAGCTTGTCGGTTAGCGCTTCTGCGTCGTTATGGTCACGGAGCATCATATCCCTGACAACCTTAGGCGACAGGTGGGAGAAATTGAAGCTTGTGATCGCCACTACAAATACAGGCTCGAGCTCATAGTTCCATCCTGCCTTACCCTGTGCAGACACCATCCGGCAGGCATAATAAGTAAGACGCTCCTCAAAGGGGGGAGTGTAGACATTTTGCATCTCGAGGATGAAATGATGCCCTTTCTCTTCATCCTCGCGCCCTTCGATGAGTTGATGAGAGGGGAAAAAAGATGATTGCTTCTTGATGATATCTGACGTGCAATAGACGTCATAGATTATACGCTTCCCTCCATCGTCTTCGGGGAGGATTTCTTTGTCGTGATAAGTAACGTCTGTAACCTTCAGCTTCCCTTCAAAGAGCGCATTGAGAAATCTGATGAGGATGTGCTTATTGGCGGGGTCGCCAAAAAGACGCTTGAAGCCGAAGTCGGTCAAGAGGTTGATAAACTCGGTCGATATCCCGTATTTAATCTTTTTATCGCTCATAGAATCATGCTTATCTTAGGCAAAGATAAGCTGTCCATTCAAGAAAAACAAAAAAATTGCACAAAAAATCTGAGGAAGATGATTAGCCGCCGTTTTAGATAGTCACGGTCAAAAAAAGACGGCGCGAGTAAGGGGCTAAAGGTCGAGGGGGCCCGAGGAATGGCGGCCGGTGATGCGGTCGAGGATGGGGCGCAGGAGGGCTTTGGCCTTGAGGATGATGGGCGAGGGAGCCACGGTCACGTCGGGTATCATCGTGTCGGCCAGAGTGGAGATGTCGGCCTGAGCGTCATCGAGAGTCTGCTCGGGATAGATCACCATGAGATTGTTGGCGGCGAAATGGTGGGAGAGGAAGTCGGGAAGGGTGTCCATATCGCCGGTGAAGGATATGGAGCCACGTCGGGCGTTGACCCACACCATGAGGTCGTCGGAGGCTATCTTGTTGGCAAGGAGGATAAAATCGTCGTAGGCGGTGACGATGCGATATGAGCGCTCTATATCAATGTTATAGAGCTGAAGGATGGTCTCTATGGCCCGGCGGTTGCTGTCAAAGCAGCAGAACACTATGGGGCAGCCGATCTGCCGGGTGAGGGCTCCGAGGGCCTTGACCCAAGCGATGAAGCCCTTCTCGTAGGGCGCTTTCTCGGGGACGGCCACCACGATGCGCATAAGGGTTGCCGCGGGAACAAAGAGGCGGGTGATCACCACCATGCGGTTGGTGGCTTTGAGGAGCTGAGTGAGCTTATCACCGAAAAATGAGTCGATTACCTGAGTGCGGCGGTGGAGGCCGATTATCACCTGCGAGATGTCTCGCTCTTCGATGACGTTGATCATGCCGGTGACAAAATTGAGATCATAGCGCTCTATGGGGGTGATCTCGGCTTCGACCGAGGCGGCAACCTGACGCGCCACGTCGAGCGACGCCCGTGAGATGGCTCGCGAGGAGGCGCTATTGTCGTTGCGGACATGGAGGGCAAACATCTCGCCGGGTGAACCCTCGCCGCGCATCAATATTGCGAGGCTCACCAGTTCGGTGGCCGTCAGGGGATTGGCTATCGGGACGAGAGAATTGACCGTCAGGGGGGCGGGACGGCGCCCCGGAGCTTCGTCGGCGGCCTGCTCTTCGAGCTGCCGCAGCTTCATGCGCGAGGCGATGCGGCCAACTCCGATGGCGCTTACGGTGCAGGTCACGAGGATCATCACCACGGTGCCGTTGAGGATCTCCTCGCCGAAGAGTCCTGAGCTGAAGCCTATCATCACCACAGCGAGGGCCACGGCTGTGTGGGCATTGGAGAGCTGATAGAGCATCGACCGCTCCAGGCCCGGCAGATGGGAGAGACGCTGCGTGGCCAGGGCGGCCAGCCACTTGACTATCATAGCCACGGCCGACATCACGGCGGCTACATAGACCGTGACCCACGACGAGGCTATCACCCTGATATTGATCAGCATGCCCACTCCGATAAGGAAGTAAGGGATAAAGAGGGCATTGCCTACAAACTCCAGGCGCCCCATCAGGGTGGAGCGCGCCGGGACGTAGCGCCCCAGGACGATGCCGCCGCAGAAAGCGCCAAACACCGCCTCCAGGCCTATCCACACTGCCGCCTGGGCCGCCAGGAAGGTCATGGCCAGGATGTAGACAAATTGCAGGATGCCGTCGGTGTAGTGGCGGAAAAACCAGCGGGTGAGTCTCGGATAGATATATGCTATGGCAAGCAGATAGACTGCTAAGGCGCCAAGGAGCTTAAGGATGTCGAGGATTGAAAAGCTGCCGCTCTGAAACACCCCCATCACGCCCGCAAGGACGAGCAGGGAGCCCAGGACGGTAAACACAGTGCCCGCCACGGCTATCACCACAGCCCTGTTGCGGGTAAGGCCGAAGCGGGCCACTATGGGATAGCCTATAAGGGTGTGGGCCGAAAACATAGAGGCGAGGAGCACCGACGACAGGAAGCTCAGCTTCAGGAGCGTCAGGCCCGCTATAGTGCCTAATATCAGCGGAATGAGAAAGGTGAGTGTGCCGAAGGTGACGCCGCTCCGGAGATTTTTCTTCAGATTGAAGAGGTCTATCTCAAGGCCGGCGAGAAACATCAGATATAAGACGCCTACCTGACCAAACACCTCGAAGCTCATATCGCGGGCGAGGAGGTTGAGCCCGTAAGGGCCGACGACCACTCCGGCTATGATGTAACCGATGATTGACGGTATCTTGAGCCGGTTGAGAAGCACGGGGACAAGCAATATTATCCCCATGACCACCAGGAAGATGGTCACCGGATCAGAAAGCATAGGCCTGACGGCCGGTATGACGAGGGCTAAGGTCAATTAGGCGAAGGGAATGGAGGAGGGCAGGGGGCTTGGGGCCGCTGGGGCTCAGCTCCATTTGCCGTTGGCAATGAGATATTGAGCGATCTGGACGGCATTGAGGGCCGCGCCCTTCTTTATCTGGTCGCCCACGAGCCAGAGGGTCAGACCATTGGGGTCGGCAGTGTCGCGGCGTATGCGACCTACATAGACGGGATCTTCGCCGGCGGCGTCGAGAGGCATAGGGTAGCGCTTGGCTGCCGGCTCATCGACCACCACCACTCCGGGAGCCTTCGAAAGGGCTTCGCGGGCTTCTTCGGGGGAGATGGGGCGCTCGGTGTGGATCCACACGGCCTCTGAATGGGCGCGCATGACCGGCACCCTCACACACGTTGCCGATACATCGAGGCCCGGCTCGTGCATGATCTTTTTCGTCTCATGATACATCTTCATCTCCTCCTTGGTGTAGTCGTTGTCGAGAAACACGTCGATATGGGGGATGACATTGTCGGCAAGCTGATAGGCAAACTTCTCTACAACGGGTGTCTCCCCGCGGGAGATCTGACCATACTGGGCGGCGAGCTCATCCATGGCCGTGGCACCCGCGCCGGAAGCAGCCTGATAAGAGGCCACATGGACGTTGGTGATACGGGCTATGTCGTGGAGCGGCTTGAGGGCCACTACCATGAGGATGGTGGTGCAGTTGGGGTTGGCGATG
>CAZAUV010000035.1:16101-17649 GCA_964488335.1 uncultured Bacteroides sp. | reverse complement strand
TGAGCTACGTGCGCCACCCCGAGGAGGCTCAGGAGGTGCTTCAGGAATATTTCCTCCGCGGCATCCGTCGCGCCGTGATCAACACCCATCTCGAGGGCGACCTCATCAAGTTCTACGGCGTGGCCGGCTCGCCATTTTTCTTCTGGTTTTACCCCTTCGACGAAGGCCACTCCAAATATGGCCACGAGGCCATCAACGGCCATTCCAAAGGGCTCCCCTTCCAGCTGACGGAGCTCAAGCACATCTGCGCCGACGCCGCAGATGCCCTCGACGTGGTGATCTACGGCGGCGACTGCATCGTGGGGGCCGACGGCACCATACGCATCATCGACTTCAATGACTGGCCCTCCTTTGCCCCCTGCCGCGACAAAGCCGCCCCTTATATCGCCAAGGCCATCATTTCCCGCATTAAAGAACGCTTCCAATGACCACAGCCACCAACGACACCCCCTCAGGCTCAGCCTGGCAGCGCCTGCGCGCCGACTATCGCGCCACCCTCAAGTCAAGCGACACCGAGGAGGGCATCGATCTGGTCTTCTACCGCCCCATAGGCTACGCCTGGGCGCGCCTGGCCAAGGCCCTCGGCATCACCCCCAACGCTATCACCATAGCCTCGATATTCCTCGGCGTAGGCGCCGGCATATGCTTCTACCCCACCGCCCTGTGGATCAATATAATAGGTATGCTCCTGCTCATATGGGCCAACTCATTTGACAGCGCCGACGGCCAGCTGGCCCGTATGACCCACCAGTATTCGCGTCTGGGGCGCATCCTCGACGGCCTCTCGGGCGACTTCTGGTTTGCCACCATCTACGTGGCCATATGCCTGCGCGAGGTCCATTCATCCCCCTTCTTTATGGCCCACAACTGGGCCATATGGGTCCTGGCCGTGGCCGCCGGCATATGCCACGCCAAGCAGGCTGCAATGGCCGACTGCTACCGGCAGTTTCACCTCTTCTTCCTCAAGGGCGAGGAGGGTAGCGAACTCGAAGACTATCAGGCCCTCCGCGCAAAGCTCGCATCTCTGTCATGGAGCCGCGATTTCTGGCAGAAGCTCACCCTCACATTCTACACCAACTATACCCGCCAGCAGGAAGCCACAGCGCCGGCGATGCAGGCCCTCCGCCGCGAGCTCCGGGCCCGCTACGGCTCTGCCCCCGCCCCTCGCGCCTTCCGCGAGGAGTTTCGCCGCCGCTCCCTGCCGCTGATGAAGTATACCAACATCCTCTCCTTCAACTGGCGCACCATAGCCCTCTTCGTCTCCCTCTTCCTCGCAATGCCCTGGCTCTATTTTGCCTTTGAGCTTATTGTCCTCAATGCGCTGATGATCCAGATGATATGGCGCCACGAGCGCATCTGCAAATCTCTCACCCTCCAGCTTAAAGATGGAAAATTCCCCCAAGATTAACGGCATCATCTTTGACTACGGCGGCACCATCGACTCCCGGGGCGACCACTGGAGCGAGGTGATCTGGCGCGGCTATCAGGCCGCAGCAGTGGACATCGACAAGGCGGCCTTCCGCGAAGCCTATGTCTATGCCTCGCGCG
>CAZAUV010000035.1:0-16091 GCA_964488335.1 uncultured Bacteroides sp. | reverse complement strand
GAGCGCGAGCTCGCCAAGACCCGCCACATCCTCCCCCATCACAACTTTCTCGACCTCCTGCGCATCAAGATGGAGATAGAGCTCGGATGGCTCGCCCGGGAGGGATATATCACCGAGGCCGAAGCGCAGCGGGCCGCTGAGCCGATAGCACAATATTGCTACGAAGCCGCCCGCGGGAGCATCGAGGAGGCGCGCCCCACCCTCGAGGCCCTCTATGCCCGCTTCCCGATGGTGCTCGTCAGCAATTTCTACGGCAATGTTGAGGCTGTCCTCACCGATTTTAACCTCCGCCACTTCTTCCGGGCCATCATAGAGAGCGCCGTGGTGGGCGTCAGGAAGCCCGACCCCGCCATCTTCCGCCTCGGTGTCGACGCCCTCGGCCTGCCCGCCGGGGAGGTGCTCGTCGTAGGCGACTCCCTGCGCAAGGATATCCTGCCGGCCGAGAGCATCGGCTGCCGCGTGGCGTGGCTCAAAGGCCTTGGCTGGACCCCCGAGGAAGACGCCGCCACCCATCCTGCCCGGATCGACAGCCTGGCCGACCTCCTCCCGCTCCTCGGCGTGGATTAATATCCCGTCCTTAGCCCCTATGGTGAAGGCCCGTGGCATCCCGCGGGCCTTGACGTATGCGCCTTATTGGTGAAATGATATTAAAAATGTTGGTGAGGAGCGGAATTATTTGTAACTCTGAGCGGAATTATTTGTATCTTTGTGGCTTATTGCGGCGGGAAACCTCTTTTTCAGGCGTGGCCCGGAGTGTCGGCCTCCCGATTTCTTGCCTCCCCCCGATTATAGCTTGACTTACGATGGATCAATATTCATTTCTCTCCATATCCAACAGCCCTGAGACCGGCCCGCTCGACCTCTTTATGGCAGGCACTGACGAGGTGTATGTCATCACGCCCGCCGCGCGCGGCTGGCGCTTCAGCCGCGTCACTCGCCGGGGGACGGTGAGCATCACCGTCGCCGCAGGCCGCATCCTCCCGGGAGCCCGCATCCTCGACGCGCTCCGCATCGCCGCGGCCTGCCCCGGCGGCGGGGCCGACTTCTTCAAGGCCCTGGCGGCCGCCGAGATTTCCACCACCCCTCTTCGCGCTCAAGACTGGATGATACCCTCCGAGGCTCAGATTGCCGAGGGAGCAGGGACAGCCGTCCGCTCGTTCCTCTCGGGGCGCGACATAGAGCGGATGCTCTCATTCCCCTTCCAGCCCACTTCGGTGCCCTTTGCGCGGACCGTCCTTGCCCCCGCCACGGCGGCCCTCCGGCAGGCTGTGGAAGATGACCCGGGCGTCGTAAGGCTCTCGATGCCCATAGAGCAGCGCTATGCCGTGATTTATCCCGATGGCGTCAGGCCCTCTTCCCGCTCCGTAGAGAGGGGGGAGATCCTTACCCTCACTTACTATGCCGAGGGGCGCCACGACGCCACCCACAGCCTCACGGCCGGCAATCCCAGCCCCTTTGTGGAATATGACGGCGCGGCTATCAACGTCCGCCCCCTCAAAGCGCTGGGCATAGAGCTCGACCCCGTCAATCCCCCTGCGCCGGAGCAACCCGCGACGGCTGAGGCGCCCAAGCCCGCCGCGCCCGCCCTCGCGCCAGGCGAGAGAATAGTGGGGCTCCGCCTGCGCTTCAGCGACGACCGCCTGGTGAAGACCACGATGAACGTCACCGACGACTCGCCCGAATATCGCCTCCTGCGCGCCGGTATGTTTCACGGCTACCGTGCCCGCCGCCTCGCTGTAAAAAATCATCACGAAGAGAATTACCTCATCGACCTCCGCACCGACGACGAGTCTCCTGCCGGAGCCGACACCACAGCCGCTCCCGCGCCCCTTGCCGCGATGGGAGCCGCCCCGGCATCCAACCCCGACGGCTCCGCCGCTCCCCGCCGCCGCAAGCGCCGCCGCGGTCCGGGCCCATGGGTCACCCTCATCCTCATCATCCTCGCCATTGCCCTCGGCATTGTGGCCGTGAGCTACCTCCCCGGGCTCTTCAGCCACGTCGATAATTACTCGACCGAGCTGGCCACCTCCGACTCCCCCTCCGACTCCCTGCCAGCGCCGGCCCTCATCCCGGCCGACTCCCTCGCCGACTCTGAGGATGAGCCTCTGGTGACGCTCGCCGACACTGCCGCAGCCGGGCCCGCTCCGCAGACCGAGACCATAGCTCCCGCCGCAACCCCGGCCGACGACTATGCCTATCTCAACCGCGCCACCGTCTGGCACCGCGACTCCCTCGCCACACCCGAGGGACTCGCCGTCTTCGACTCCTTTGCCACCGGGCGCCTGGGCGAAATCCCCGCTCAAGACTTCTTTGCCGCAGGGCGGTGTACCAATCCCCGGGTCAATCAGGTGATCAAGCTCATCTGGGCGGCCCACAAATCATCGACCCAGACCTCCAACGAGCGCATCCTCAAGCGCCTCGAGGGCTCGGCCACCATTGACTTCAACGAGCTCTTCAAGTCGCTCGCCGGAGTGCAATCCGCCAAGCCCAACAAGCTCCCCCTGCCCTCGACGGCTTCCCGGTAAGAGCGCCCGACCAATCTATCTGATAACCTTAAATCCCCTCAATACAGCATGAACAAAATCTTACGCAACGCCATTGCGGCCGCCGCTATCCTCATCGCGGGAGGCGCCCCGGCCCGGGCTGCTGCTCCTGAAGTCAACCTCACCCCCGTCCCGGCTCAGATCACCGTGGGCGACGGCCAGGGCCTAACCCTCGCCAAGGGCTTCACCGTCGGTGGCGCAGGCCTTGACGCCGACATGGCCACGGAGCTCGACAAGTTTGTCGAAGCCATCAATCTCTCCACCGGCCTCGATGCCGAAGTGACCTCCTCGGCCCGGGCCACCATCACCGTGGCCCAATCCTCTGACAAGATCCTCGGCACCGAGGGCTATACCCTCAAGGTCACTCCTCAGGGCGTCACCATCACCGCCCCTACCCCGGCAGGCCTCTACTTTGCTTTCCAGAGCGTCAAGAAGCTCCTCCCGGCCAATGTCATGGCCGGTGTCAACGACCCCAAGGTGACCGACTACACCCTTCCCGAGGTGGACATCACCGACTATCCCACTTTCTCCCACCGCGGCTTTGAGCTCGACTGCGCCCGCCACTATCACTCCCTCGACCAGGTGAAGCGCATGATCGACATCATGAGCTACTATAAGATGAACCGCTTCCACTGGCACCTGACCGACGACCAGGGCTGGCGCGTCGAGATTGAGAAATATCCCCGCCTGCTGAGCGTAAGCACCATTGCTCCCGATGCATACATGTGTGACTTCGCCACCCGCTCCTCTTATCTCCTCGGAGCCCCTTACGGCCCTTATTATTACACCAAAGACCAGATGCGCGAGATTGTGGCCTATGCCGCCGAGCGCCATATCGAGGTGTTTCCCGAGATTGATATGCCGGGCCACATGGTGGCTGCCATCGCCGCTTATCCCGAATTTTCCTGCACCCCCGACGGCGCCCACACCATCTGGTATCGTCCCGGCGTGAGCTCCGACGTGCTCAATGTCTCGAGCCCGGCTGTCCTCCAGTTCTGCAAAGACGTCGTGACGGAGCTTGCCGAGGTGTTCCCCGCCAAGCTGTTCCATATCGGCGGCGACGAGACCCCCACCTCGGCCTGGGAGCGCAGCGCCGAGTGCCAGCAGTTTATGAAGGAGCATGGCATGACCTCGCCCCGCGAGCTCCAGAGCTGGTTTATGCACCAGATGGCCGACCATCTCAAGAGCCTCGGCAAGCAGGCCGTGGCATGGAATGAGATCGTCACTGCCGGAGGCGCCGACCTCAATCTGGCCAAGGAAGCCGGCTTCCTGATCTACGACTGGCTCGGAGGAGGCACCTCCAAAGCCGCCGAGCTAGGCCTCAACTCCATCTATTGCAACACCTCGCGCTACTATCTCGACTATCCCCAGGGCAATAACAACGAGCCCCGCTCCATGGGAGGCATCGTGACCCTCCCGACCACCTATGCCGCTTATCCCGACATGAGCAGCCCGGGCACATGCATCGGCGTCCAGGGCAACCTCTGGACCGAATATATCTCTGATCCGCGCCACCTCGAATATAACGCCCTGCCGCGACTCATCGCCATCGCCGAGACCGGCTGGAGCCCCCGCGAGAAGAAAAACTTCGACGACTTCCAGCGCCGCATCACCGCCGACACCACCCTCTGGAACTATGGCGGATATGCTTATGGCCGCCACTATCTCCTCGAGCCTGCCAAGCCCATCGACGGCGTAGTGATGCCCGACCCCGAGCACTGGGTGACCGTAGTGACCCGCGCCACCACCCGTGGCCGCGCCGACCGCGTCCTCGAGCTCGTGGCCGAAGGCTCCCCCCTGATCGCCTCCCACGGAGCCAAGGCAGGCATCCTCTGGAGCGGCGCTCCACAGGAGGGCAGCGACTGGCAGCAATGGCGCTTCATCCCCGACCCCTCCGACCCCGACCGCGTGGCCCTCGTCTGCAAGGCCCGTCCCGAAGGCTCCGTCAACCCCGACCCCGGCTCCACTTCGACCGACGCCCGCTGGAAATATGACGAGACCACCCGCCACTACAACTTCATCCTCGGCGAGGGAAGCTACTACGGCCAGACCCCACAGGGCTATTTCTACTCCATCCGCTCTGACCGCGACGGCGGCTTCTGGCTCAACTGCGGCACCGAAGGCGGCTCCGAGAGCCTCACCGTCAACTGCTGGCACACCCCCGACGACGGCGACGGTGGCCTCTGGCTCGTTGTCGATCCTCAGGCAGCATCTTCCCGCATCGTCATGCCCGACCCCGCCCACTGGGTGACCGTCACCACCCGCGCAACCACCCGCGGCCGCGCTGACCGCCGCCTCGAGCTCGTGGCCGACGACTCCCCCCTGATCTCATCCCACGGCGCCAAAGCCGGCATCCTCTGGAGCGGCGCTCCACAGGAGGGCAGCGACTGGCAGCAATGGCGCTTCATCCCCGACCCCTCCGACCCCGACCGCGTGGCCCTCGTCTGCAAGGCCCGTCCCGAAGGCTCCGTCAACCCCGACCCCGGCTCCACTTCCGTCGACGCCCGCTGGAAATATGACGACAATTCACGCCATTACGATTTCATCCTCGGCGAAGGCAACTACTATGGTAAAGCCGGCGACGGTTATTACTATTCCATCCGCTCCGACCGCAATGCCGGCTTCTGGCTCAACTGCGGCACCGAAGGCGGCACCGAGAGCCTCACCGTCAACTGCTGGCACACCCCCGACGACGGCGACGGCGGCCTCTGGCTCATCTCCGATCCCCTGGGCTTTGATGTCCCCGAGGTGACTTATCCCGCCTTCGAGCCCCTCAAGGAGGGTGCCTACTATGCCTTTGTCAACGCCGCCGAGCGCTTTGACGGCGCTATGCTCGCCATCGTCGATGGCGCCCTCGCCCTCGATGCTTCCCCCCTGGCCAATGTGGCATGGCAGGTCACTTCATCGTCAATGACCCCCAATAATGTCAACACCGTGACCCTGACCAACGCCGCCGGCGGTGTCCTCGGCGCTCTCGGCGCCGCCAACCCGGTGGACAATAGCGCCGGCTTCTTCAACAACTACAATGGCTTTGCCATCAGCCTCTCCGGAGCCCCCGCCCCGGTGGTGATCACGCGCAATGCCCCCGGCAGCTCCGAATTTACGATGACCATCGAAAACAAGGGCCTGACTGCCAATGCCACCCTCGTGGCCGCCGGCGGTCCGAAGGACATCCAGACCGCCGTGGCCGGCGGCGCATGGACCCCCGTCGAGGTCACCCCCTATACCGTTGACTGCATCGACACCGGCGACCTGACCCTCGCCACTGCCACCTGCGTCCTCCCCACCGACCGTAAGATCACCTCGGCCGACCTCCCCGCCATCCCCGGCTATGAGCCCCAGCTCCTCGTGGCCACCGGCACCAAAGTCACTGCCACCTATCGCCTGACCGCCCATAAGGTCACCTATGAGTGCCGCACTCCCGAAGGCATCCTCATCGCCGCCGTCGACCGGTTTGTCCCCGTAGGCGAGGCCTACACTGTGGATCTTCCCGAGCTCCCTTACTTCACCCCCGTGAGCTCCACCCCCGCCCGGGGCTCGGCCATGACCCTCACCGGCCCCGCCACCGTGACTGCCACCTACTCCACCGCCGCCCACCTGGGCGCATCCGGCTATGAGAAGAAATATCTCGACGCATCTGATCTCAAGGATGGCATGAAGGTGCTCATCCGCGACGCCCACACCGGCGGCCGCGCGGCCTACCGCATGGCCGGAGCATCGGTGGTGGAGGGCGGCAATCCCGACATCCTCTCCCCCGCCTTCATCTGGACTCTCAAGGCTGAGGCCGACGGCCGTTTCTCCGTCTACAACGACGCCACCGGCATGTATATCGCCGCCCCCGTCCGCGGCGCTTCAATCCCCATGTCGGCCGACCCCGTCCCCTACACCTTTACCCTCAACGAGGGGGGCAACGACTGGCGCGTGACCAACGGCGCCCTCGCCTGGGACGGCGGTGAAGACCTCACCATGCACGGCTGGGACGCTCCCGGCCACCCCTACTGGATCCTCGCCCCCGTAGCCGAGCCTTATTTCAAGATCACCATCGAGGAATATGACGCCGACAGCGAGAGCCTCATCTCCTCATCGACCCGCTATGTCCGCGCCGGCTCATCTTTCCTCTGGCTCCCCCGCTCCATTGAGGGCAAGCCCGGAATGGCCGTCACCGGCGGCGACTCCCTGGAGAAGATCGAGGCCGACAAGAATATCCGCGCCATCTACTCCGCCGATCCCGCCGGCATTGAGACCGTAACCGTTCCCGAGGGAACACCCCGCAAGGGAGTGTATGATCTCATGGGCCGCCGCCTCCCCGACACTCTACCCTCACAGCCCGGCATCTACATCATCAATGGCCGTAAAGTCCTCGTGAAGTAATCCCCCGCTGACCGCCGGCCCCTCATCAGAGCGGGCACCGTCGCCGCCTCCCCGGCGCGCCGGTGCCCGCTCCTTTTCCTCCGGTCTGCCACCCCCGGCGCATCCTGAAATATTTTGGTCGCGGAGCAAAACATAAGCGGGGGGCGCGGCGTTGAATAATTGTAGAGGCTTGCCGCCTCATTAATTCATCACACCCCATCATCTCATGGCTCATCAGCCCCCATGCCGTAGTCTTCCGGCCCTGATCGCTCTCCCGGCCGTCTTTGTCATTTGTCTCCTTGCCGGGGCTTGCTCCACCACAAGCCGCCTCCCCAAGGATGAAATCCTGTATACCGGTGTCAAGAAGATAGCCATCGACTACCCCAAAATCGACTCCCTCCCCTCGGCCCCGGGGCTCGCCGGCGACATCAAGGATGCCGTCAACGTGGCTCCCAACAATTCGCTCATTTCCCCCTATATACGCTATCCCTTCCCCCTCGGCCTTTGGGTCTACAATCACTGGGACAACCCTAAGAGCGGCTTCCGCCACTGGCTATATGAGAAGCTCGTGGCCGAGCCGGTGCTCATCTCCGATGTCCGCCCCGAGGTGCGCACCGAGATGATCGACCAGATCCTTGACAATCACGGATATTTCCGCGGCCACGCCACTTATTCCCTCGTCCAGGGCAAAAACAAGAAAAAGGCCTCCATTCGCTATCAGATCTCCACCGGACGGCCTTATCTCTTCGACTCCATCGAGCTCCTGCCCGACACCACTCCGCTCTTTGCCCTCATCGACTCCGTGGCTGCCCGCAGCAAATATCTCCGCAAGGGGGAGCGATATTCCACCGACTCCCTCTCCCAGCTCCGGGTCAATATCGCCAACGCCGTCCGCAACCGCGGCTACTATTTCTTCAAGCCCGACTATATCGAATATCTCGCCGACTCCACCATCACTCCCGAGCGCATCACCCTACGCCTGGCAGTGGCTTCCAACACCCCCGCCCCGGCCCTGAGCAAATGGGTCACCGGCAAGGTGACCACCACCATCTACCGCAACCAGGGCGACGGCACCCCCGACACCACCATGACGCGCCGCGGCGAGCTCATTGTCATGCAGCCATCGCGCCTCCGCCAGGGGCTCATCCCCTCGTGTATCACCTTCCGCGGCGGCCACACCTTCTCGGTCCGCGACATGAACCGCACCCAGACCTATCTCTCGCGCCTGGGCATCTTCAATAATATAGACATCTCAGTGGTCCCCGACCCCAAGGCCCCGGTCCCTACTCTTGATGTAAATATCGACTGCACCTTCGACACCCCCCTCGAGGCATCCCTCGAGGTCAACGCCACCTCAAAGAGCAATTCCTATATCGGCCCGGGCATGATCTTCTCCGTCACCAACCGCAATCTCTTCGGCGGAGGGGAGCAACTTGGAGTGTCGCTCACCGGCTCCTATGAATGGCAGACGGGCCACGAGCGGGGCCGGTCGGTCTTCAATTCCTATGAGGTCGGCGTGTCGGCCACCCTCTCTTTCCCCCGCCTGATAGCCCCCCGCTTTATCCCGCGCTCGCGCCGCGAAGTCAACTGGACCCGCATCGCCCTCTCGGCCGACGTCCTCAACCGGCCTCACTATTTCCGCATGGCCCAGTTCAACACCTCCTTTGCCTACGACTGGCGCGTCAACCGCAATGTGGTCAATTCCTTCACCCCCCTGAAGCTCACCTACACCAAACTCATCCACACCACCACCGAGTTTGACTCCATCATGTCCACCAACCCCGCCATTGCCCAGAGCTTCATGACTCAGTTTATTCCCCAGATGATGTATTCCATCACCTACGACAGGGATATTGACCGCAACAACACCATCAATGTCCAGATAGGCCTCCAGGAGGCCGGCAATCTCCTCTGGAGCATCTATCGCGCCTGCGGCGTCAAGGGGGAGAAAAAGCTCTTCGGCACCCCCTTCAGCCAGTTTCTCAAGGCTCAGGCCCAGGTGGTCTTCGGATGCCGCATCATCGGCAATTCATGGCTCTACTCCCGCGTGGCCACCGGAGCCGCCCACGCCTATGGCAATTCCGCCCAGGTCCCTTACTCGGAGCAGTTTTATGTAGGCGGCGCCAATTCCGTCCGCGCGTTCACCGTCCGCTCTCTCGGCCCCGGCTCCTATCGCCCCGCAGCCGACGCCATCAACGGCTACTTTGACCAGACCGGCACATTCAAGTTTGAGGCCAATCTCGAATACCGTTTTCCCATCTACGGCCCCCTCCACGGCGCCCTCTTCATCGACTCGGGCAATGTCTGGCTCCTCAAAGCCGACCCCCAGCGCCCCGGCGGTCTCCTTCAGGGCAAGACATTCCTGCGCGACCTCGCCCTCGGCACCGGCGGCGGCCTGCGCCTCGACATAGGCATGCTCGTGATCCGCGGCGACCTCGGCATCGGCATCCACGCCCCCTATCATACCGGCCACACCGGCTATTATAATATGGAATCATTCCGCAAGAGCCTCGCCTTCCATCTGGCCATAGGCTACCCATTCTGATCCCCCCTCACCCCCCCGGGGCAAGCTATCAGAGTCCTCAGAGATCATCGCTATCCCTGAGGACTCTGAGCGTTTAGCTGTTACAACCGCCTTGCACCGTCGTAACACCCTTGTAACAGGTTTAACACTCTTTCACATTTTTCTTTCTCTCCGGGGCTCTTTTCACCCCTACCTTTGCATCAGAAAACAAGGGAGACCCCTCCCCCCAATCTGAAAACTCTAAACTCTATGAACACACACACCACCGCCATCCTCGCCCTGCAGGCCCCGCTCCTCAACCTGGCCTACACACTTACCGGCGATCGCACCGACGCCAAAAACCTCCTTCATGACACCACCCAACGCGCCATGTCGGCGCCCGCTGCCTTCACCACCCGCGAGAGTCTGTTTGCGGTGATGCACTCCATCTTTGACGCATCCTACTCTGCCCGCGCCCACCGGAGACGCATCGAGGCCAATCATCGCGTCTATGCCCTTCCCGCCATCGCTGAAAGCGAAGAGACCGTCCCCGCCGGCACCCACGCTGCCGACGCTCTCCACACGGCCATCGCGGCCATCCCCGACCGCCGACATTCCTATGCCCTGGCCATGCGCGCCGCCGGCTACCGCTACAAGGAGATAGCCCGCGCCGAGGGGGTATCATCCCTTAGGATACGCCTCCGCGTTTTCCTCGCATCCATCAGCCTCCGCGCCCTTCTCAGTTAAGATTTAACAAAATTTTACACTATCCCGTTATTGCTATTTCGCCGCCGTTGATTATTTTTGCACCCACAATAGAGCGGCACGCCTCCGGGCGTAGCGTCTCGCGACAACCGCCCGAAAGTTTTTATCCCGTAACCAAAAACTCCCTCATGAAAAAGAAATTTATATGCACCGTGTGCGGCTACGTACACGAAGGGGATGAAGCTCCCGAAAAGTGCCCCATCTGCAACGCTCCCGCCTCAAAGTTTAAAGAAATGGACGAGACCGCCGAACTGGTGTTTGTCACCGAGCATGAGCTCGGCTCAGCTAAGGGTCAGGATCAGCAGATGATCGACGACCTCACCGCCCACTTCAACGGCGAGTGTGGCGAGGTGGGTATGTATCTGGCCATGTCGCGTCAGGCCGACCGCGAGGGCTACCCCGAGATTGCCGAAGCCTTCAAGCGCTACGCTTTCGAAGAGGCCGAGCACGCTGCCAAGTTTGCCGAGCTCCTCGGCGAATGTGTCTGGGACACCAAGACCAACCTCGAGAAGCGCATGGCTGCCGAAGCAGGTGCCAACGAAGACAAGATGCGCATCGCCCGCCGCGCCAAAGAGCTCGGCCACGACGCCATCCACGACACCGTCCATGAGATGGCTAAAGACGAAGCCCGCCATGGTCAGGGCTTCCAGGGCCTCTACAAGCGCTTCTTCGGCAACAAGTAATCAGCCGAGGCGCCCCGTTTCACGCCCCCTCCTTTATAAATAAATAATTTCTACGCTTGAGGCCGCTTCCCCATCCCGGGAAGCGGCCTTTAGATTATGTCGTCGGCGGGGCGGACGGGTGCGCGGAGCGGCGCGGCGCGCCCGCAGGGGCATAGGACGTTAACGGGGGTGACCGAAGGGAACCCTCGGACTCGTGGTCATCCCTTCTTCCCTCGAACCCCCGGAGGGGGTGACGGAAAAGCCGCCTTATCATTCTTCCCGAGCGGATTACGCCGACACTGGCGCCCTTTAGGGCGCGCCCATCAATATCCACGGGCAACGCCCGGGGTAGGTGGCCCGTTTTGTTTTCTTGCGCCTTGGAAGGGCGCGCCTGTCACCGGCCCATTGACCTTCGTTTGGCGCGCCCCTCTCGCGGTATGCCGCGAGGCTACGTTGCCAGACCCGGGGCGCAACCTCCCCTAACCTCTAACAACTAAAAACTAAAATCTACCACCGCGGCATTTTCAATGCCCGTTAATGTTAATATATGTTAAATATTTGGGGGGGTAATTTTTCGCCGTAAATTCGCCCGATGATGTCACTCCATTCCATCTTCAACGACTAATACAATAATAATCAATCACATAAACCACCATTAACCTAAGAAACATGAGAAAACTTCTACTCATTCTTGCGGTTTTCCTCTCGGCAATGGGATTTGCCTCCTACGCCCAGAGCGAGTGGACACCCCCTACGTCGACGTCACTCACCGACGATCCGACCCTGGTGATGATCCAAAACCTGAAGACAAGCAAATGGGCTTATGCCAAGACTGAGGCAGAGACCACCACCGACACATCAAATAAAGTAAAATGGAAAGAAGGTGATTTCTTAGCCTCCCAGACCGAAGATGTGAGCCTGGCCGTAAAGTGGATTCTTCTTGATGCGCAAGGGGTTACAGCCAAAGCTGGGGTTACTCCGGTCTATATTTACAATATTGATACACAAAAATATATGCTGCATGGAGATGCCGGTGAAAAATTCCCTGTCTTAAGCGATGAAAACGCAGAGGCAGACGAGACAAACGGCATTTGGTATATTTGCTCAGATGGCGATATACGTCGCATTTCAGCTAAGTTGCCGACCAACGACTCTGCTCCTTGGACGTTTGAAGGGAGCTCTCTGCTTTGTGACGACACCTCCAATATCACGAAGTGGAATGGTTCTAAGGGCGATGACAACGGCTGGGAAATCATTGAGGCCAATGATTACACTGATAACGTAGCGGCTGAGCTCACCAATCTTATCGATTACCTGAGCAATGTCGATGGACTCTTTACTCCCGACGCTGTTTCTACAGCGAAGGCTGCTATTGAAAGCGCAGACAAGACTAATATCAAGGATTATACCGACGCGCTGGCTGAGATAAAAACTGATTTCCTTAAAAAGGTGCAGCAGGTCAATCTGCTGATTTCAGCTCGTGCTGCCGCCGATCCCAGCAGCAACGACCCCGACATCGAAGAAGGTGATAAGCAGACTGTTACCGATGTTTACCTCTCTGTCCACAACGCCCTGAGCGACAAGATCCACACCCACGTCAATCCCGGATATAACAGCCTCTGGCATCTGAAATGGGAAGAAGCCGGTGTGCCCAGTAATAGTTTTGGCGCCGGCATCCACATCTACAGTCATTACCTCGAGAATTATGGCGTTGGCCAGGCCGGTTCGGGTACAGGCAACCATCCTTTCGAGCCGTTCTATTACAATATCAACGGCCGCGAGGGCATTATCTTCCAGAATCCCGGTGGCAAATTCCTTAAAGCCCAAGGTGGCGCCAACGTTGGTGGCA
This sequence comes from uncultured Bacteroides sp., assembly GCA_964488335.1. GTDB lineage: Bacteria > Bacteroidota > Bacteroidia > Bacteroidales > Muribaculaceae > Paramuribaculum. The sequence continues at coordinate 3,419 of CAZAUV010000035.1, read as the reverse complement.
ACGCCAAGGAATATACTGATAATACCGTCTGGTCTCTCCAGCGAGCCTATGTCCCCACTGAGGTAACCATCAAGCAGAAACTTGCCGACGGCACCACCTCTGATGAGATCTCCGCCGTTGCCGGCCGCAAGCAGATTGAGCTCGTCCCCGAGTTTAAGTCTGATCACGCCGACGGAACCACTGTCACCACCGGTCTCCGCGGTGTCGTATGGTCCATTGAAGAGGGTGGCGAAAACATTGGCCTCATCGCAGGCACCGTTGCCCAACTCGACGAAGGCGACGAAGTGGATTATGATCCCGAAGAGGGCCAGGAGGCTGAAACTGCTTCGCTCAACTACAGCATCAGCCTGATGTCAAGCGATACCGAGGGCGATGAAAATCCCGTTAACCCCGGTATTCTCGGTGTTGCCGACAGCGGACACCTAAACAGCTTTATCAACGGTCTTAAGGCCGGCACAGCCACCATCAAGGCTACTCTGCCTATGGCTGCTGCTCAGATTGCCGCTCACCCCGACAACAGCGATGATAATACTGAGACACCCACCGAGATTGCTGCCACCGCCACTGTCAATGTCGTTGACCCCGTCTTTACTACCGGCACCCCCAAGATCGGCGATACCGAGCTCCCTGCTACCGGAGAAGACGGCGTCTACAATCTCGACTATTCCGCAGAGGCCCGCACCATCACCGTGGCCATCACCGGCAATACTTACGAGGATGATGAGCTCACCCCCTCCGAGGGCGTGACCATCGCCGACAACAACATCAACATCGCCATCGCTGCCGGCGCGACCGGTGTACATACTTTCACCATCACCGCCAAGCCCGCTGCCACCGAAGGCACCGAGTCAACCGAAGGCACCGAGTCAACCGAAGGCACCGACACTCAGGCCGAAGAGACCGAGGAGCCTCTCTTCACCCTCACGGTCAACATCGCCAAGCAGCCGCTCTCCGAACTGACCGCTGCCGTAAGCCCCGATAAGGTGACTTACAGTGCTACAGCTCAGGAAGTGACCGTTACCCTCACTCCCGTTCCCGCCGCTTACGACCTCTCCGGCACCTTCACCGCCGTCCTCGGCGCTAAGGAGACTTCCGCACAGGCCGAGACTACCGGCACCGCTATCACCTTCACCAAGGATACTGATGCCAACACTTGGAGCGGCACATATGAAGTCCCTGCCAATCAGGCCGCAGGTGAATACACCCTCACCATCTCTTACACCGAGAGCGACGAGGAGAACGCCGTGGCTCTTGCCACCGCTACCGCTGCCATCACCGTCGAGAAGGCTTCATACGCAGTGACATTCACCCCCGATAAGCTCGCTCTCACCACCGCTTCCGAGGCTACCGAGGTGACTGTAACAGTTGCCGACTACACCGGCACCTGGACCGCTTCGCTCCAGCCCTCCACCGGCGACGCCCAGACCCTGACCCCCATCGACGGCAAGGTGACCATCCCCGCCACGCTCGAGGCCGGCTCTTACAAGCTCACCATCGCTCCCGCCGCTGCCGACAAGGATAACGTTGAGTTTACCGGCGCCGAGCTCGCCTTCACCGTCACCAAGGCTGACGCTCCCGTCTACACCGCCGTTGTCAAGGAAGGCGCCGACGAGGTCTCCGAAATCTCGATGACCACCGCCGACACCAAGACTCTCACCGTCTCCTTCACCAAGGATGGCGAGGCTCTCGCCGATGCTGCCGCCGACTGGACCGCTTCCCTGAAGCCCGCTACCGGCGACGCCACCACCCTCACTCCCACCGACGGTGACATTGAGCTCAGTGGTCTCGCTGCCGGGACTTACACCCTGAGCATCGTCTCCGAGTCTACCGACTACTCCATCGCCGACAACTCGATCACCGTGACCGTAACGGCTGCTCCCGTTGAGTCGAAGATCAGCGAGATCACCACTACCGCCGACCAGACCATCGAGAAAGACACCGACGACCACACCGCAGTGTTTACCATCACCACCACGGGCACCGAGGCTCCCACCGCCGACGACCTCACCCTCTCCATCGACCCCGAAAGCACAGTTATCGCTCAGAAGGGCGAGCTGACTATCTCTCCCGTCGACGGCAACGAGAGCGTGTTTACCGCTACTGTGACCTTCACCACCGAAGCGGCCGGCTCTGCCACCATCACCCTCGCTGACAAGACCGATGCCGAGATCTCCGCTTCCGTCAAGATCACCGTCACCGAGACTCCCGACAAGCCCGTGGTTACCGCCGCTATCGCCTCCGAGACTACCACCATCGAGGCCGGCGAATCAGCCACCGCTACCGTGACCCTCACCACCGCCGACGGGGCTGCCGCTCCTTCGGTCGACGACCTCGACGTGACCGTTACCCCCGCCGGCAAGGGTGTGACCGCCACCATCGCAGCTGATGACGAGGGCGCTATCTCCATCGCCATCTCCTCCGACGACACCGCCAAGGGCGCATATCAGATCGCCATTGCTCCCAAGGCCTCCGATGCTGACTTCACCATCTCCGGCGAGCCTCTGACCATCACCGTCAACGGCACTGTCACTCCCGACGAGCCCATCTCCGAAGAGCTCCCCGTCACCAAGCCCGAGGTCGAGGAAGGCGACACCGCCGCTCCCGCTGTAGAGGTCACCACCGACACCGAGACCGGCAAGCCCGAAGTGACCATCGACTTCAACGCCTCTCCCGCCGATGAGAAGGGCGCTCCCGCCACCCCCGTCATGACCGTAGAGCTCCCCAAGGCTGCCGATGCCGAAGACATCAACACCGAGGCCTTCACCGCCGAGGTGCTCGACGAAAATGATGAGGCCACCACTGCCGCTACCGTCGCTATCACCGCTGAGGGCGTCAAGATCGACGCTTCCAAGGCTAAGATCGGCGACATCATCCGCATCATCATCCGCAAGGTTAAGCAGGCCATCGCCCCCGAGACCCAGTCGCTCGCCCTCCTCGCCGAAGGTGAGGAAGAGGAGAACCCCGAGACTCCCGAGACTCCCGCTGAGACCACCGACGACGACATCGTGATGACCATCGACGTGACCATCTACGGCGTTGAGTTCACCACCGCTCCCGCCACCGCCACCCTCGGTGCCGACGGCTCCGTTGAGGTCACCTTCGCCACCAACGATGCTACTCCCGATGATGCTACCGTAGACCTGACCGTCGAAGGCCCCGCCGAGGCTACTGTTGCTGATGGCAAGATCACCTTCACCCAGGCTGGTGACTACACCGTGACCGCCAAGGCTGGCGACAACTACGTGGCCACCACCACCATCACCGTCAAGAACGCTCCGACCGTGACCGGCATCGAGGCCGTCAACGCCGACGCCGCCGCAGGCACCGCCGCCATCTACGACCTCCAGGGCCGCCGCCTGACCCGCGTCAACGCCGCCGGCATCTACATCGTCAACGGCGTCAAGACCCTCGTCCGCTAA
>CAZAUV010000034.1:0-18239 GCA_964488335.1 uncultured Bacteroides sp. | reverse complement strand
CGCCATCAAGATCAAGAGCGGCCGCATGCTCCTGGCCTACGGCTTCCTGCGCAAGGTCTTTGAAATCTTCGAGACCCATCGCACATCCATCGATATGATCGTCACCTCGGAGGTGGGCGTGTCAGTCACCGTCGACTCCCAGCGCAATCTTCCCGCCATTCTTGACGACCTCAAGAAATTCGGCACCGTCACGGTCGACACCGACATGGTAATCGTGTGTGTCGTGGGCGATCTCGAGTGGCAAAACCGCGGCTTTGAGGCCGAGGTGGTCAACGCTCTGAAAGATATCCCGGTGCGCATGATAAGCTACGGCGGCAGCAACTACAACATCTCGCTCCTTATCCGCCGCGAGGATAAAGTCAAGGCCCTCAATCTCCTCTCCGAGCACCTCTTCAATAAGTAATCCCACCCCTCTCCAAGCCCCCACCCGACAATGTTTCCGCTTCAGCTATTCGAGTCCACTCCCACGCCTTTTTATTTCTATGACATAGAGCTCCTGCGCGCCACTCTGCGCGAGCTCACCGCCTGCGCCGGTGCCCACGGCTACGTGGTCCACTACGCCATGAAAGCCAATGCCAATCCCGACATCCTCGGCCCCATACGCGAGGCCGGCCTCGGCATCGACGCCGTAAGCGGCTGGGAGATACGCCGCGCCCTCGACTGCGGCTTCGCCCCCGAGAGCATCGTCTTTGCCGGTGTGGGCAAGAGCGATGCCGAGATACGCCTCGCCCTCGAGGCCGGCATTGCCTGCTTCAATGTCGAGAGCGAGCCCGAGCTTGAGGTGATAGCCGACATTGCGGCCGAGATGGGCCTGACCGCCCGCGTGGCCCTCCGCGTCAACCCCAACATCGACGCCCATACCCACGCCTATATCACGACCGGCCTGGCCGAGAATAAATTTGGCATCCCCCGCGAGCATCTCGATGCCATGATAGCCCGCTGCATCGAGCTTCCCTCGGTCAAGCTCCAGGGCCTCCATTTTCATATTGGCTCCCAGATCACCGAGATGGAGCCCTTCATGATGCTCGCCGACACCATCAACGAGCTTCAGGAGCTTTATTCTCCCAAAGGCATCATCTTCAGCACCATCAACGTAGGCGGCGGCCTCGGTATCGACTATGCCGACCCCGACGCCCACCCCATCCCCGACTTCCGCGCCTATTTTGACGCATTCGCCTCACGCATCAGGCTCTCCGGCGGCCAGACGCTCCATTTTGAGCTCGGCAGGGCTGTAGTGGCCCAGTGTGGCTCGCTCATCACCCGCGTCCTCTACGTCAAGAAAGGCCTCGCAAAGCAGTTTGCCATCGTCGATGCCGGATTTACCGACCTTATCCGCCCCGCCCTCTATCAGGCCCACCATAAGATCGACAATCTCTCCGCGCCGGCCGATGCGCCCGAGGAGGTCTATGATGTCGTGGGGCCGATATGCGAGTCGTCTGACTGCTTCGCCACCGACGAGCGCCTCCCGCTGACCCGCCGCGGCGACCTCCTCGCCCTCCGCTCTGCCGGAGCCTACGGCGAGATAATGGCCTCGCAATACAACTGCCGCCCCCTCCCCTCCTCGCTCATCGGCTAATAGGGATAACGCGATGAAGATCACCATCATCTGCATAGGCGACGAACTCCTCATCGGGCAGACCACCGACACTAATTCAGGCTTCATTGCCCGGACCATAGCCCCCGAGGGCTGGGAGGTGGAGCGCACGGAGATTGTGGCCGATGACTCCGACGCTATCGCAGACGCCATCAATCGCGCCCTCGAGCGCACCGATGTGGTGATCACCACCGGTGGCCTCGGCCCTACGGCCGACGACATCACCAAGCCTACTCTATGCCGCATCTTCGGCGGCTCCCTCATATTCTCCCCCGAGGTTGAGGCCAATGTTGAGCGGGTGATGGCTGCCCGAGGGCGGAGCATCAACGGGCTCACCCGCGCTCAGGCCATGGTGCCCGACTGCGCCGAGGTGATTCAAAACCGCGTCGGGACAGCCCCTATCCTCCTCTTCACCGCCCCGGGAGGGAAGACGCTCGTGGCTATGCCCGGAGTGCCGTTTGAGACCCGCGAGATGTTTGTCTCCGAGGTCTTTCCGCTCCTGCTTAGCCGCTATCGCTCCGATGAGGCCATCGCCCATCTGACCCTTATCGTGGCAGGCATCACGGAGAGCGCCCTCGCGGAGCACCTCGCCCCTTTTGAGGCCTCCCTGCCCCCCGGGCTCCACTTGGCCTACCTCCCCAAGGAGGGCATCATCCGCCTGCGTCTCGACGGCCACTCCACTTCGGCCACCGTGCTTGCCGAGCTGATGAGCGCCTTCGGCAGCCGGCTCCGCGCCGACGTTGCCCCATGGCTTATAGCCGACAGCGACCTTTCACCCGCCGAAATCCTCCTCCGGGCTCTTCGCGATCGGGGCCTTACTGTGGCCACCGCCGAGAGCTGCACCGGAGGCAATATAGCCCACAGCCTGACCCTCATCCCCGGCGCATCCGAGTGTGTGAGAGGCGGAGTGGTGGCCTATTCCAACGAGGTGAAGGCCTCAGCCTTAGGCGTCGCCGCGTCGCTGATCGAGGCCCATGGCGCGGTGTCGCTCCCCGTAGCCGAGGCCATGGCCGCCGGTGCACGCGAGCGTCTGGGCGCCGACATTGCCATCGCCACAAGCGGCATCGCCGGCCCCGGCGGAGGCTCGCCCTCAAAGCCGGTCGGCACGGTTTGCGTCGCCGTGGCCACCCCGCAGGAAATCATCTCCACCACCCTCCATCTCCCCGGCGATCGCTCCCGGGTCATCCACCGCGCCACCACCGAAGCCCTTCTCATGGCGCTCCGCGCTCTGCGTTAGACCTTTCCTCAGAGTCTGCCAAATAAAAAAGATTGCTTGACAGCCTTTTTTTTACTATCTTTGCCCGCGTGTTTATGCCCTCGCCATCCCCGGGGCGTAACCGCCATACTCATAACTATAGGAAAATAAACATATTAGCAACCAATAAACTAATCAACAGCAAAGAATGAAAAAACTTTTGCTTTCACTCATTGCATTCATCACCCTACTCGTCCCGGCCCTCATCATCGCCGAAACAACCGGGGGAGGAGATGGCGCAATCAATACTGCCGACTTCAGTAAATTCGCTATCACCAGCACCTATTCTACTTATACTACCGGAGGTGAAAATCCCTGGGTTGCAACAAACGCTCAGATTCTCGGCATCATTCCCGCAGAAAACGGAGACTTTTCAACCACTACAAAATCTGAAGACATATCGGAAAATGAATTTCATGCCGTGGTCCTCAATGGTAAAACTTCGAACGTCGGAGTCCTTACATCTCCCGTTATCGCAGGAGGCATCAAGACTCTTTCTTTCACATATGGTAACCCTTACGCTGAGAGCAATGGCGTATCAATAACTATTGAGCTCAAATCAGGAGAAACCGTTGTCAAGAGCGAGACTTTTACCAAGACCAATGATGAGGTAGGAAAGCTCAAGCCCTATGAGGCCTCTTTCACCTTTGACTGCCCCGACGACGTTGAGATTGTAATCACCAACAATTGCCCCTCTAATAATTCTACCAGCAATAAAGACCGCATCGCCATCTGGAACCTTCAGTGGACCGGTTTTACAGCTGTAGAAGGAGAGGTCTATTTCTCGCCCGCGGCCGGTGTCCTCCACAATCCCGCCGAGATCGCTCTCTCTTGCGGCACGGAGGGAGCCAAAATCTTCTATACCACCGACGGAACTGACCCCACCGATGAGAGCACCGAATATACGGCCCCTATTGAGGTTTCTTCCGCGATGACCATCAAGGCCAAGGTTGAGGGCAACGCTACCATCAGCTCAGCCGAATATTCATTCGCCACCGCCGAGCCCGCTATCTCCAACGAAGGCTCCAATTATTCCGACCACACCATCACCATCACATCGGCCACCGAAGGCGCCAAGATCTATTACACCACCGATGGCACCGAGCCCACGGAAGAGAGCGCCGAATATTCCGAGCCCTTCACCATCAGCACATTCGGCACCACTACCGTGAAGGCTATAGCCGTTTCTGACTTTGGCTCCTCTGCCGTTGCATCAACCGATGTGAAGATCACATCAGCCGGTTATCCCACATTTACCCCCGAGGCCGGCACATATCCCGAGGCTATCGACGTGGTGATCACTTCGACCACTTCCGAAGCCAAGATCTATTACACCACCGACGGCTCCGAGCCCACTGAAGAGAGCGACGAATACACCGCCCCCATCGCAATCGACCGCTCTACCACCGTAAAAGCCATCGCCATATTTGAAGGTCAGACTGCTGCCGCCAAGATAATTGAAGCAGCCTATAAGATTGATGCCACTGTAAAGGAAATCACCTTTGACTTCACCAACTTCTCCGACGCCGACCTCGACTGGGCCGGCATTGACCAGATGCCCGATGAAGGCAACAACGACAACAATGGCTGGGTAGTCGATGAGTTTGAGAAAGACGGCCTGACTGTGACCTTCGACAACTCTTCCGCAACTAATGCAGCCCAGAGCTATCGCCTTTGGTATAACAAAGGTGTCCAGCTCCGTCTCGCCAAAGGCGGTGCCAATGATGCAAGCACCATGACCTTCACCGCCCCCGAGGGCAGCAAGATCACCACCATCATCTTCACCGGCAACAACAGCTACTTCAGCTACAATGCCAGCACGGGCAAAATCGAGAAGGAGGAAAGCCACAACGTATGGACATGGACCGGCGTGGCCGAAAGCATCGTCTTCACTCCTCATGATTTTGGAGGCACCATGCAGCTGACTTCAATAGCCGTGACCTGCTCCGAGTCAAACGCCCCCATCTTCAACTACGAGACCGGCACTTACTATCAGGACCTCGCCGTGACCATGACCACCGACCTCCCCGGCGGCAAGATCTACTACACCACCGACGGCACTGAACCCACTGCCGAGAGCACCGAATACACCGAGCCCGTGACCATCGCTAAGGGTGAACCGGGCACCACCTCCACCGTCAAGGCTATTGCAGTCGGTGAGCGCCTCAATCCCATCAACGGCCTTATGGAAGACTATGTATCCGAAGTATCGGAGGCTGTCTACACCTGGGCTGAAATCGACAATGCCGGCGACACCGAGATTATCACCGTTCAGCAGCTCATCAACTGGTTTACCACCGCCGAGGAGCCCGAAAATCTCGCCGAGATAACCGATCCCGCAAAAATCCAGTGGGTATATCCAAATATCGACAAGGTAATCGAATACAACAACGGCCTGACTGTCACCGCCGTCACTCCCCACGCCCTCTATCTCGACGACACCTATTACAACCCTGAAGAGATCAACTCTATCATCCTGACATCATCGGCCGTTGACTTCACCGAGCTTTATAAGCCCAATGATGTCCTCAACGCTCCTCTGGTAGTCGGCTTTGAGTGGATCAATGAAGTCACACCCTCCCTTACCCTCAAAGGCAACCCCGCCGAGCTCTACCCCTACGTCACCGACGACTATGTGCCTGAGACAGTCACCGTCGACGAGATCCTCGCCTCCACCGCATGGAACCAGGCCGACATCGACCTCGACATGATGAACAATGAGTGGTCGACCAAACACGACCCCCAGCGTAACATCATGGTGCCCCGCATCGCGCTCGACAACCCTCTCCTCGTAAGCCGCCTCGTAAAGGTCGAGGGACTCAACGTCACCAAAGACATCACCGCCAATATGTCGAAGGCCATCACCTGTGTGTCGCCCGACGGTAAGGAAATCAATATCGTCACCGACATCAACATTGGTGAATATACCGCCGGCAAATATGACATGGAGGCTATCGTGGCCTATGACGTGAAGTTTACCGAGCAAAAGGTCAATAACGACGGTTATGTAACCACTCCCGCCGACACCACCATCACCACCCACCTCATCCCCGTCAGACTCTTCGGCGACAGCGGCTCTGTTGACAAGGCTGTCTTCACCCCCACCGAGGAAGTCTCCGAAGGCTATATCCTCCTCGTGGCCGACAATCACGCCATGACCGCCCTCCCCTTCAACAAGACCTACGGCTATGCCCCCGCCACCAAGGTCAAGGATGAAAACGGCGAGCTCCTGTTCAGCACCGACGATGCGCTCCGCCTCGTTGCCGTAGGCGACGACATGCTCTCGCGCTCGGCCGACGACCGCTATTTCATCATGGACTCCTATGGCCGCTACTATTATCAGACCGGTACCTTCAACTCCTTTAACGTCAATTATGAGCTCCCCGAAATCCCCGAGGAAGCTATGTGGACACTCGAAGCCACCGACGATGAGGAGGGCGTGACCTGCATGAAGGTGACCAATGTAGCCACCGAGAAGTGGATCCAATACTCCTCCAAATATGGCTCATGGGGCTGCTATCCTGAAGATCAGGATCAGGCCTTCCTCCCCGTGGCCTATCAGACCGATGCCACTCCCTCGGGCCTCATCGAGATCTCACCCGCCGTTGGCACCGAAGCTCCCGCCGAAGTCTTCACCCTCCAGGGCATCCGTCTGGGCTCCGCCCTCGACGGCCTCACCCCCGGCATCTACATCGTCCGCCGCGGCTCATCCGTCAGCAAAGTCCTCGTACGCTAAGCCGTAGACTACCGCTCCGGCCACGGAGGCCCCAACCGCCCCGGCTCTCCCGGCCTCCAATCATACCGGCCCCGCTGCCCCCGCAGCGGGGCCGACTCATTCACATCCGCAACCCAACCCGCTGGCGGGGGCTAAAGCCCCCTACACTGAGGAGCAAAGACAGGCCGGCCGGCAACGCCTTCCTTTAAGCCGGGCTTTGATCCTCAGTGGAAAGAGCTTCAGCTCTTTCGCGTCCTCCCTTGGTTATGTCTAAGAATTATTTTAACTTTGCCGCTATGAGACTCACTGCTGAAAAGCTACGCCAAAAGAAGCAAAAGAGGGCTGACTGGCACGATTACCGGTCGCCTTCGACATATATGATAACTATCCTTAAAGCCCCCGGGATTGAGGATCTATCCACTATAGAGAGTCCTGAATCAGGCCGGTATTATACCCGCTTTTCCTCCACCGGCCTTTTGGTCAAAGACTCGATTATCAGACTTAAAGGTTATGTACCTGGCTTTATGGTGTGGAGATGGGTTATTATGCCAGACCACATCCATATCATCCTGAGAGTCAACCAGTGGCTTGAGCATCACCTCGGCTTTTATATCTCCGCATGGAAAAGCGAGCTTTCAACGGCCAACAGCGGCAACTCAGTCTTTGCCGAAGGCTACAACGACCGTATATCCCGCAATAGTGAACAGACCTTGAGAATGAAGGGATATGTGGCTGACAATCCACGGCGGTATTGGATAAAGAAACACACTCCCGACTTCTTTACGCGACGGAGCTTCATTGATATTGAGGGGGAGCAATGGGAGATGATGGGCAACCGTTTTTTACTTGATGACCCTGAGATCTCATCAGTCAGGGCGCGTCGGCGCTTCTCTCCCGATGAGCTTTCCCGTGCTAAAGAGGCCTGGAGGATGACGATTGACAATGGGGGTGTCGTCGCAGGAGCATTTATCAGCCCTCATGAACGGGAGCTACTTGATTATGCCATAAATGAATATGGGAGGATTATCTATATTATGCCCAATGGTTTCGGGCCTCGGTATAAGCCTCATGGCAGGTTTTTTGACCTCTGCGCTGAAGGACGGTTGCTACTTATAGCTCCTCCCGTTTATAATACTCGCAATGAGGCAATGACATACTCTAAAGCTAAGCGACTTAACGAGATGGCGGATAAAATTGCAGCTGCGCAATGGGGGGAGCGGTAGTTAACCGGGGCGGTTTTTTGGGGGTGGAGGAGGGGTAATTGAGGATTTTTTGTTATCTTTGCAATTTGATAGGCCCGATGATGTCAGGGCCTCATCCTCTCTCATCCTTAAATCTTTCCTCCTTAAATCATTATGAAACTATCAAAATATCTAATATTCACCTTTTTAGGGTTTAGCATCGGCAGCAGTCAGCTCTCGGCGCAGGCGCGGCTGAGTCTTGGCGCGGCCAAGGCCATCGCCGACTATGAGTCGGCCCCCCCGAGCCGCTCGGCCGAGGAGGAGCGCGTCCTTGCCACCATCGAGCTTCGCTCTCCCGAGGCCCTCGACTCCCTCCGCGCCCTCGGCGCCGAGGTGAAGACCACCTTCGGCAGCTTTGCCATCGTTGCCCTCCCCATAGACCGGGCAAGCCGCGCCGCCGGCCTCTCATCCATTAAAGCGATGGATTTCGGCACCACGGCATCGCCTCTGCTCGACAAGGCCCGAATCCCTACCAACGTCAACACCGTCCAGACCGGCTCCGACCCCGCCCTCCCTCAGCCTTTCACCGGCCGGGGTGTAGCAGTGGGCATCGTAGACCAGGGCTTTGACCCCCTCCATCCAGCTTTTATTGACGCCGAGGGGGCGCCCCGCGTAAAGAGCTTCACCAAGATATCCAAGACGGGAAACATCACCACCTACTCGACCGAAGATGAGCTCCGGCGCCTCAAGACCGAAGATGAGAAGGCCACCCACGCCACCCACGTCACCGGCATCGCCGCCGGCGGCATCGTCGATCACACCACTCAGGCCATACTCAACGAGGAGACCCATGCTGTGACGCTCCGCACCGGCAAAAACCGCTATTACGGGGTGGCCACCGATGCCGACATCCTCATGGCCGGCGGCAGCCTCGAGCTGACGGCGGTCACATTAGGCGTAAAGGCCCTCATCGACAATGCCAGGCAACTCGGAATGCCCGCCGTGGTCAACATGAGTCTCGGCCTCGGCATAGGCCCTCATAACGGTCAGACTGTCTTCTCCCGCTCCCTCGCAGAGCTCGGCAAGGAGGCCATCATCGTGGTGGCCGCCGGCAATGAGGGTGATAAGAATGTGTCGGTCGACCATGTTATGGACGCCTCCAGGAGCCTCACCATAGGCATTGACCTGAGCGCCGCCAAGCAGAGCAAACCTTCGACCCAGGCCGTCGAGATCTATGGCACTGAAGGTTGCAGCATGAGCCTCTATCTGGCCGGCTACAGCAAGAGCTCCGGCGATCAGATTTTTCGCATCAAGGCCCAGCCCTTCACCTCTTCGGGCGGCTTCGTTGCCATCAGTCAGGCCCAGCTCGGCAAATTTTCCACCTTCTTTGCCGGCACCCCCAAGATGGGCATCGGGCAGAGCGAATATGACGATGGGCCCTATGCTTATATAGACCTCGACGGCGTCTATCCCAAGAGCGACAACACCGACGTAATTCTCGCCCTCGACATCAAGGCCGACGAGGGTGCCCGCATCCTCGCCTGGGCCAACGACGACACCTATCCCTTCACCGACGGAGGCATCCCCGGCCTGGAAGCCGGCTCGCCTGACCTCTCCATCTCCGACCTCGCTACGGGCGACAACATCCTCACCGTAGGCGCCTTCAACACCCGCGACAGCTGGCCCGCCCTCGACAAGGCGCTCTATGGCTATAAAAACACGTCATACCCTGAGCTCCATCCGAGCGATTATTCATCTTACGGCATCCTCCCCGACGGCCGCTCCCTCCCCCATGTGGCAGCCCCCGGCACCGTGATTATCTCGGCCCTCAACCGCTACTACACCAAGGGGCGCGACACGTCGAAATATTCGGCTACCGTCAAGTCGGCCACCACCGACCCCGACGCATATTACGGCAATATGATGGGCACTTCGATGGCAACACCGTTCATGACCGGCGTAGTGGCCCTCTGGCTGGAGGCCAATCCCGGCCTGACCATCGACGACATCCACAAGATTGTGGAGGCCTCGTCGATCAAAGATGACATCTATCATCAGAGCCCCCTCAACGCCACCAAGCTCGGCGCCGGGCGCGTTGACGCCCTCGCCGGCATCAAGATGGCCCTCGAGATGGGCGGTCAGTCAGGCATCTCCGACGTGGCTTCCGAGCAGGGCCGGCTGATCACCACCGCCCCCGGCTCTGTCAGCGCCCTCTTTGCCGGCGCCCGGAGCGTCAGCATCAGCCTCTTCACCCCCTCGGGCGCGCAGGTTGCCGCTGCTAAGGCATCCTCATCCGAGGCCACAATCGACACCTCGGCTCTCGCCCCCGGCATCTACATCGTCAGCGCCACCGATGGCCGCTCATCCCTCTCCCGCAAGATTGCCGTCAACTGATTTATCAAAGATATTCATACTCCCCCCCTCCCACTCAAGAATTGACAATGAACTGGTTTGAATGTAAAGTAAGATATGACAAGATGATGGAAAACGGCGTGGTGAAGAAAGTGACCGAAGCCTTCCTGGTCGACGCGCTCTCCTTCACCGAGGCCGAAGCCCGCATCATCGAAGAGCAGACACCATATATCTCCGGCGAGTTTTCGGTAAGCGCCGTCAAGCGCACCAAGATCTCCGACATATTCCGCAATGAGACCGCCGACAAGTGGTATCTGGCCAAAGTGGCCTTTATCACCATCGACGAAAAGACCGCAGCCGAGAAGCGCACCGTAAGCCAGATCCTCGTGGCCGGCGGCTCCTTTGACAACGCCTACGACACCTTCAAGGAGGGAATGCAGGGCACCATGGCCGACTGGGACCTCGTGGCCCTCACGGAGACACCCATCCTCGATGTCTATTGCCACGAATGGAAGTCGGCCTCCGAAGAGGAGAAAAAATCCTGACCCCCCGACCATATGATAGCCCGGCAATTAGCTCAGATAAAGGCGCAGCTGCCTGAGGGAGTGACCCTCGTGGCAGTATCGAAATTCCACCCCGTCGAGGCCCTCCGCGAGGCCTACGATGCCGGCCAGCGCGTCTTCGGCGAGAGCCGGGCACAAGAGCTGCGCGACAAGGCCGCGGCCCTCCCCGCCGACATCCGCTGGCACTTCATCGGCCATCTGCAACGCAATAAAGCCGCCATCGTAGTGGCCGCCGCCTCGATGATCGAGAGCGTCGACTCCCCCGCCATCCTCGCCGCCATCAACCGCGAAGCCGAGCGCCGGGGGAAGCAAATCGATGCGTTGCTCGAAATCCATGTGGCAGCCGAGACCACCAAGACCGGCCTCACCCCCTCCGAAGCCCTCGCCTTAGCCGCCGAGGCAGCCGAAGGGATGCCGGCCGTGAGGCTCCGCGGAGTGATGGGCATGGCATCCTTCACCCCCGACGACCCTGCCCGCATCCGCGCCGACTTCGACGCCATCCGCTCTGCCTTCGAGGCAATCAAAGCAGGTCCGATGGCCTCAAATGCCGCTTTTGACACCATCTCGATGGGCATGAGCGACGACTATCAGGCCGCCATCGAAGCCGGCTCCACAATGGTGCGCATCGGATCGGCCATCTTCGGCCCGCGCGAATATTAATTGCCCTTGAGCGAAAGAAATAATATCTAACCCCTTCATAACCCTTTAACTACTATCATGAGTAACCAAGCCAAGCAATGGGGCGCCATCATCGTCATGATCGCCCTCTTTGGTATGATAGCCTTCGTGACCAACCTGTGCACGCCCATGGCTACCATCATCAAAGCCCAAGGACCCATCTCCAACGTCCTCGCCCAGATAGGCAACTACGGCAACTTCGTGGCCTACCTCATCATGGGTATTCCCGCCGGCATGCTTATCTCCAAATTCGGATATAAGAAGACCGCCCTTATCGGCCTCGCCATCGGCGCAGCCGGTATCATCATCCAATGGATTTCGGGCCAGATGGATGCCCAGGAAAACCTCGGCGCCGTCTTCACCGTCTATCTTATCGGCGCTTTCATTGCCGGCCTCTGCATGTGTATCCTCAACTGCGTTGTCAACCCCATGCTCAACATCCTCGGCGGCGGTGGCAACGAGGGCAACAAGCTCATCCAGCTCGGCGGCGTGTTTAACTCCACCATGGCTGTGGCCTGCTACATCCTCATGGGTGCCCTCATCTCCGACATCAGCAAGGCTAAGATAGCCGATGCCACTCCCGCCCTGATGATAGCCCTGGCTATCTTCGTCGTGGCTTTCATCGTCATCTGCTTCACCAAGATTGAAGAGCCCGCCCAGGCCCCTGTCCAGGTGAGCCTCATCAAGGGTGCCATGGGCCAGCGCCATTTCGCCCTGGGCGCTCTCGCCATCTTCCTCTATATGGGCATCGAGGTAGGTGTCCCCAACTATTCCCAGCAGCTCCTTATCGGTGAGGGCATCGACCCCTCTACCGTAGGCCTCATCATCGCCGTCTACTGGTTTATGATGCTCATCGGCCGCTTCGTGGGCGCCTCCATCGGCTCCAAGATTTCGGCCCGCACGATGGTCACCACCGTTGCCACCGCCACTATCCTCCTCGTGCTCTTCGGTATGTTTGCTCCCGAGACCATCAAGGTCAGCTTCCCCGGCATCGACTGGGGTAAGCTCGAAGTAGTAATGACCCCAATACCCCTCGGCATTTTCTCATTCCTCCTCGTGGGCCTCTGCACCTCCGTCATGTGGGGCGCCATCTTCAATATGGCTGTTGAAGGCCTCGGCAAATACACAGCCATCGCCTCCGGTATCTTCATGACCATGGTATTTGGCTGCGCCGTGATGCTCGCCATCCAGGGTGCCGTGGCTGATGCCGTCGGTTACTACAATTCATTCTGGGTAGTAGTGGCCTGCGCCGCCTATCTCCTCTTCTATGCTCTCATCGGCTCACGCACCGGTCACAAGCCCACCCTCCAGGAGAAAGAAGACGCCACCCAGATCCTCGACGCCATCTAATCTCCCCCCCGAGACTTCTACTCCACCCATAAAGGCGGGCGGCCCCCTGAGCGGAGCCGCCCGCTTTCGTGTGTCGTCGGGCCCGGCGGTGCTTAAAAAAGCCGGGGCAAAAATGCCCGGGAATAAGAAAAAATCACTATCTTTGCGCCCGATTAGCACGAAACGAACACAAATCACGAACCGACAACAATTTCTCCTATGAAAATGACCCGCATCCTTGCCTTCGCTGCCGCCGCAGCTATGGTCATTGCCGCAGCAAGCTGCTCCGGCGATAAGAAAGGCTCCACCAATACCGTCACCCTCGAAGAGGCCGAGGCTCAGTTTGCCTCCGAGCTCCAGAATGCCGACACCACTCAGGTGCTGGAGATGGGAGCCGCCTTTATGGAAGCTCTCAAGGGCGGTCAGATCGACCAGGCCCTCGATATGCTCTACACCCGCGAGGCTGCCGACACCACCGGCCTTACTATCCGCAAGCTCAACGACAGCGAGCGCCAGTCTCTGGCAAAGCGCTTTGAGCTTATGCCCGTAATCTCATACGAGATTGACCACTACGACTTCTCCATCCCCTCTCTCAACGATCTCAAATATAAATATGTCTTCAACCCCGACTCTCCCATGGGCACACAGAAGATCATGTTTAACCCCACTAAGCAAGATGGCCAGTGGTATCTGATGCTCAAGCAACACGACCAGCCCGCAAAGGACGCCAACAACGCCCTTGACCCCTCGGCAGCCATCGCCATGCCTTAAGATTTTTTTTCCAACTAAGCATAATTTAGGAACTTTGACGACGCCCTCCTTGCAGTGATGCACGGAGGGCGAATTTTTTTACCACCGTTTTTTTCTGTCAAAATATTTGGAGGGAAATGAGGAAAGATTTACCTTTGCAGTGTTGTACATCACTACAACACCTCACTCATCATTCATCCCCCGCAACTAATCCCTGCAACACAGTGAATATCATCGAAGTAGACCACGTAAGCAAAAACTATTCCGGCCATAAGGCACTCGACGACGTGTCGCTCGCCGTCCCTGCCGGCTCGGTCTATGGTCTCCTCGGGCCCAATGGCGCCGGCAAGACCACCCTCATACGCATCATCAACCACATCACCGCCCCCGACAGCGGCACCGTGACCTTTGACGGCCACCCCCTCTGCGAAGCCGACATGGCTCATATCGGCTATCTCCCCGAGGAGCGAGGCCTGTATAAGAAAATGAAGGTGGGCGAGCAGGCAATATTTTTTGCCCGTCTCAAAGGGCTGAGCCGCGCCGAAGCCACCAGGCAGCTACGCCAATGGTTTGACCGCTTCGGCATCTCCGACTGGTGGGACCGCAAGGTCGAAGAGCTGTCGAAGGGCATGGCTCAGAAGGTGCAGTTTATCGTCACCGTGCTCCACCGCCCCAAGCTCCTTATCTTCGACGAACCCTTCTCAGGCTTTGACCCCATCAACGCCGCCCTGCTCAAAGAAGAGATCCTCCGCCTGCGCTACGAAGGCTCGACAATCATTTTCTCGACCCATAATATGGCATCGGTCGAAGAGATATGCGACCATATCACCCTGATCAACCGCTCGCGCAACATTCTCTCGGGCCGCGTCGACGACATCCGCCGCAGCTGGAGCGAAGGACATTATCTCATCACCTACACCGATCTCGACCCCACCACGATGATGGAGACCCTCGCCCCCTTAGCCGGATCCTTCACGCCCTCGACCGACAGCCGCGGCCGTCAGGTGCTCGACCTCCGTCTCCTCCCCGGGGCCACCCTCCACGACCTCATCTCCCGCGCCAACGATGCCTCTACCCTCATCGGCGTCAATGAAGCCATGGCCTCGATGAACGACATCTTTATCTCCACCGTAGGCTCATCCCAAGACCTTTAACCCATCGATTTCCCCCATTATCCATCATGTCAAAGACAGGAATAATCATAAGGCGCGAGTATGCCGAGCGCGTCAAGAAAAAGAGCTTCATCATCACCACCATCCTGCTGCCCATCTTCATGGTGGCCCTCATGGCTATCCCAACCCTCATCATGGTCATGGGAGGCACCGGCACCCGCCAGATCACCGTGGTGGATCCCGACGGCATCATAGCCCCCCGGCTCCAAAACACCTCCTCAGTGGAGTTTACCGTGGCAGCATCGCCGGCCGACACCGCCGGAGCCTCCGATGCCACCATCCTCATCATCCCTCAAGGCCTTATTCAGCGCGACCAGCCCCTGCAGCTCATTGCCGGCGAAGCCGCCTCGATGATGCTTGAAAATGAAATCAGCTCCCAGGTTGAAGACATCGTCGAAGCCGAGCGCATGAAGGTCTATGACATCGACGTCAAGAGCATCATGGAGAGCATAGAATCAAACCTCACCGTGGCCACCACGCGCACCGACCGCGACAGTAACACGTCGTCGACCGTCAGCTATATCCTCGGCTTTATCCTCACCTTCCTCCTCTATATGATTCTCCTCCTCTACGGTCAGATGGTGATGACCTCCATCATCGAGGAGAAGAACAACCGTGTGCTGGAGATAGTGGTGTCATCGGTCAAGCCCACGAGCCTCATGCTCGGCAAGATCCTGGGCATCGGCCTCGTGGCCGTGACTCAGGTGATTATCTGGGCCATCCTTATCGTGATCTTCTCGTCGCTCCTGCTCCCGGCCATCATCCCCGCTGAGGTGAGCGCCGATATCGCCACCATCAATGCCGGCAACACGACAGCCCTGCAGAGCACCCTCGACGGCGACCTCCTTCAGGCATTGGCCATCTTCTCCAATCCCGGCTACATCATCGGCCTCTTTGCCATCCTCCTGCTCTTCCTGATCGGCGGCTTCCTGCTCTATGCCGCCATCTTCGCCGCAATAGGCTCGGCCGTAGACAATATCCAGGACGCCTCGCAGCTCCAGACCGTGGCCACTCTGCCCATCATCTTCGGCATAGTCTTCGGCATGATGGCCGCATCCGACCCCGTGTCGCAGCTCTCAGTCTGGACCTCCATGATACCGCTCACGTCGCCCATGGTGATGATGGCGCGCATCCCTTACGGCATCCCCGGCTGGCAGATAGCTCTGTCGATAGCAATCCTCTACCTGTCGTTTATCGCCATGGTGTGGGTGGCCGCCAAGATCTATCGCGTAGGCATCTTCATGTATGGCAAGAAACCTACCGTCAAAGACCTCATCCGCTGGGCCCGGTATAAATAATTGAGCACACGAAAAGGAGGAGGGGCCTGATGTCCGCAAAGCGGGCCGAGGGCTCCTCCTCCTCTCACGTTTCAACTATTTATCAGAGTCTCCGGAGCCTAACAATCACTGCCAAGCGGCCGAAGAAGGGAGTTTCATCAAGAGGCTCCCTGCCGGGATGCCCTGCCGAAGCGGGGATGCCCGGCCGATACCATGTACTAAACTCTACTATAATAACAGACAAAGCCGCCCAAAGGTTGCTCCCCGGGCGGCTTTGATATATCTATGGGGGGTATCACCCAAACTTGCTTATCTTCCTCAGAGCCGGCTCATCGACGATCTTTATCTTGCGGCCGTCGACGATAATCACCTTCTCGGCCACGAAGGCCGTAAGGGTCCGGATGGCATTGGAGGTGGTCATATTGGAGAGATTGGCGAGGTCTTCTCGGCCCATATAGACGCGGAGGGTCATCCCGTCGTCTTCAACGCCATAGCTGTCGAGAAGCACGATGAGGCTCTCGGCCAATCGTCCGCGGATATGCTTCTGAGTGAGATTGACCGTCCGGGTGTCGGCGCTGCCCAAATTGCGGCTGAGCTCATGGATAAAAAACCAGGCCACGCGGCGATTTTCGTCGATCAGCTCCGAGACGAGCTGCATCGGGATAGCCCCTATCACCGAGGGCTCCATAGTGGCGGCGGTATGGACATAGGGCTCTCCGGCAAAGTAAGCGCGGTAACCGAAATATTGCACCGGACGGAGAAGACGCAGGGTCTGCTGGCGCCCCCCGATGCCGTCTTTATACATCTTGGCCTTGCCCTCTATAAGACACCAGAGCGTCTCGGGCTCATCGCGCTCTGCATAGATAATCTGATTTTTCTTAAAGCGATGGATAGTCATGGCATCAGTGATGCGGTGCTTCTCCTCGGGGGTAAGCACCGACCAGATCTCTGACATATCTTCGCTGATCACTTGTTCGAGAGCCGCTCTTATCATTCTTTACCTTTTTTGGGCGTAATTGTTTAACCGTACCGGAATATGTTGTAAAACATTGCCGCAAAATTACTATTTATATTTCACTCCTGCAAATAATTGTGATTTTTGCCGGCAAACGCCCTCAAATAAAGCCCCGCCCGCCACGAAAGGCCGCGGGCCGACTGCTCTTGCAGGCTTCTTTCCCGACGGTTTTTGACGGCGGCCCGGCGCGGGTCAAACCATTGGCTCCCGGCGAGCGTTGGACATCTTGGAGAGACTACCATCAGTCTCCCGCCATTCAACCCCGACCGACTATATGAAATCAGTATCCTCCACCCTCCTCGCCCGACGCTCTATCCGACGCTATGAGCGCGAGCCCATCGACTCCGCGGCCATGGCATTGATCTACGAAGCTATCCGCAACACCCCCACGAGTTACAACGGCCAGCAATTTTCGGTAATCGACATCACCGACCAAGGCCTCAAGGAGCAGCTCTATGAAATCACCGGACAGAAGCAGATAAAGACCTGCAACCACTTCCTCATCTTTTTGGCCGACTATCACAAGATAGCCCTCGCCGCCAAGGACAAGGGAGTGGAGATGCCCCCATTTGCCAAGACCGCCGACGGCGTGATTGTCGGCGTGGTCGATGCCGCGCTGGCTATGATGAGCGCCGTGGCAGCCGCAGAGGCCTCGGGACTCGGCACCTGTTGCGTGGGCTATGCCCGCACGGCCAATCCCGCCGCCCTCAACAGACTGCTGGGCCTCCCGGAGCTCACCTTTGCCGTCTGCGGGCTCGCCATCGGTGTGCCCCGCGAGATGCCCGACATGAAGCCCAAGCAGCCTACACCCCTGGTGATCCACACCGACCGATACAGTCCCGACTCGGCCCTCCTCCCCCTCCTCCGCGACTACGACCGCGAGATCACCCACTACAACACCACCCGCTCGGGCACAACATCGACCAATGACTGGACCGCCCACATCGTCAGCTATTATGCCGAAGCGATGAGCTATCGCATCCTTCAAGCTCTTCGTGCTCAGGGATTTGACGTCGTGCAATAGCAGCTTTATCGACAATCATAAGTCACTCCATCGGAGCGGAGACGACGCTATTTCGCGCCTCCGCTCCGTTTTTTATTAACATCGGGCCTTTTATCCCGGAAAAAATCCTTACCTTTGTAAGGTTTTTCGGCGCCTCGGCCCGTAAGGCCTCATCTATCACTATTCAGCTCTTAACGCACCACCATGAGAGAACCTAAGCGCGCCACGCTCGTCCTTGAGGATGGCACAAGATATGAAGGTAAGTCGTTTGGCTACCCTCAGTCGACCTCCGGCGAGGTAGTCTTCAACACTGCCATGACAGGCTATCCCGAGAGCCTTACCGATCCCTCCTATG
>CAZAUV010000033.1:0-18327 GCA_964488335.1 uncultured Bacteroides sp. | reverse complement strand
CCATGTTGCCTGTACTCGTGGTGCGTTCCACACGATATGATTCTGTGGACTTCAACAAGTCCATTACCTCTTCTTTAGCTATCATACTGATTTGCGGGTTTCAGACTGCAAAATTAGTTTATTCAGGAACAGACTGCTCCCAGAGTGGGAGGAGCAAGCTACCATTGAGCGCTCAGGCTACAAAGGGCACCTTTTATCACAGTTTTTGCATCAATACAACAAAGAAGTCAGGGGGTGAAATATTCTTGTCGCCCGGTTGACTCTCCATAATTCAAAACCGGCAGATAAGAGCTATTGCGACCGACAGCCGGGAGAGCTTGGAGGAGGTGAGATAGCCTGCGAGGGGCGCAACGGTCTGACCCTCGGCCACGGTGTATCTCACCGGGGCGTTGGCCGCATCTAAGGATGCGGGGCTGAAGGTCGATTTTTTGAACATATCGTTGAGGCCGCCCTCATAGCGAACGCTTAGATCTAAGGCCAGCGGGCCGCCGAGGTTAAACTCAGCGCCTGCTCCGACCATCGCCGAGGTGGTCAGCTTATTGACTTCCGGGCTGAAGGTCTGGGCGGGGCCGAAGGTAGAGGACCCGAACTCATTCATATAAGGGGCATCGATCATCAGATCGTCATAGATGGGGTAGACGCCGTAGCTGAAAGCATCGCCGCTTGATTCGCGGAGCTTAGTCGAGACGTTGATGCCCAGTCTGACACCGGCCAATGCGTGGAGGCCTACGACCTTGCTCAGCTGATAGCGGTAATTGAGATATAACGGTATGTAGACCCGGGAGGCAGTGACCTTCTGATGCAGACGGTCAATCTCATAATAGCGGATATAGTCCACGCCGTCCATATCGGCCGAGGAGGGAGCGGAGTAGTGGTAATCCATGTGCTCTAAGTCGGCGGAGAGGGTAGTGTATCCGTAGCCCACGCCGATATTGATTTCGAGCGAATTGCGGAGCCGGCTCCAGAAGCGCCAGCCCAGATCAATGCCGAAGCCTGAGCCCGACGATGATGTGCTCAGCCCCGCCAGGGCGCTGCCGGTGTTCAATTCATTACCGAGGCTCATGTCAGCCGTGGCTTTAAGAGCCACCTTAGATTCGCCGGGGCTCACGGCTGATGCAGTGGCGGCAAGAGCCAGAGCAAGCGCCGCTGCTATATATCTAATCTTGTTCATGTCGATTGAGAGTAAAAAGATGTCGTGGTTTACCGGATGACAATCCTCTTTGATCTGTTTATACCGCCGCCGCTGAGAGTCACAACATAAGCGCCTGCGGGGAGCTGCTTGCGGTCGATCTCATCGATCACTCCGGAAGCGTTGCGACATGCCTTATAATACATTCTGCGGCCTGTGATATCAAAGACGGCGATCTCGCGGTCGGCGGGGGTGGCCGTCACGATCTGCAAAGTTGTCGGAGTCTCGATGAGCCATTCAGCCGTGTCATCGCCGCTCCTGTCGAGATTTTTCCGGAAGCCGGATGTGTCGAAATTCACCTCTTCGCTGCCATACAGATGACGCAGGTTGCTGCTTATAATCTTTCCGTCGGCGTTTTCAAAGAATGTATAAGCCCAGAAGTCGAGCTCAGGATCATTGAAAATTTCAGGGGTGGTGTGGCAGTAGCGCAGGGGGGTCTCCGAGATTATGGTGTAGACGCCTTCGCTGTCGGTGTATCCGGTTGCATAGCGATATCCGAGGGCGGCCAGTTGCGCGTCGGGCATATCCATCATCACGACGAAAGTGGAGGTCGTCCCGTCGCCTTTGCGCAGAAGCTGCTTCGGAGTGATGGGGCGCTCATACACTGTCACGGTGCATTGAGCCGACTTGCCGTTGGAGGTTGAGGCGGTGATGACGGTGGTGCCTGCCGAGAGGGCCACTACAATGCCGTCGGTCACCCTGGCGATAGATGAGTTGGCCGAAGTCCATATCACCGTGCGGTCGGTGGCGTCGTCGGGGGTGATGGTGGCGGTCAGTATGTCAGACTCGCCTTCCCACTGTTCGAGCGTTTCCTTGTCGAGGGTGATGGCTGTTGCCTCGATGACTCTCGGCACCACTGTCAGAGCACATTCAACGGTAAGACCGTTTGACGACGATACATAAATAACGGTGTTGCCCGGGCTGACGGCGGTCACTACGCCATCGGCATCTACCGTGGCCACCATGCGGTCGCCCGAGCGCCAGGTAACGGTCTTGTCGCCGGCATTATCGGGGCTGACGGTGGCGGTCAGGGCGAAGGTGTCGCCCTCGGTCAGTGTCAACTCTTTCGGGTCGACGCTGATGTCGCTGACGGCGATTATCTCGGGCACTACCGTCACGGCACATACGGCTGTGAAACCATTGACAGTGGAGGCGGTAACCGTAGTGAATCCTACCTTTATCGCGGTCACTACGCCATTCTGGTCAACCGTGGCAACCGACGGGTCGCTTGAGCTCCAGATGACGGTCTTGTCGTCGGCATTATCGGGCCTGACAATGGCCATGAGTTCTGACGTGTGACCCTCTCTCATCAGGAGCTCATAGTTGGTGAGCGTGATGCCTGTCACCGGTACGGTGCCGGGGATCACCGTGACATGACATTCAGCCGTCAGACCGTTGGACGATGATACATATACGATGGCCTCGCCTACTCCGATGCCTGTCACGATACCTTCCTGAGAGGCTATGGCAATAGCTCTGTCGCTCGACACCCAGGTAAGGGTCTTGTCGGTGGCGTCGTCGGGGAGTATTTTAGCGGTCAGTTCATATGTCTCGCCTTGCTTTATCACGATCTTAACCGGCGACACGGTGATTTCCGCCACCGGGATGGCAATGAGGGGAATGACCGTAACCTTACAAACGGCAGTAAGCCCGTTGGAGGCGGTGGCGGTGATATAGTTCTGACCCACCTTTATGGCTGTAACAATACCGTTTTGGTCAACGGTGGCCACCGTCTCGTCGCTTGAACTCCAGACGACGCTCTTGTCGGTGGCGTTTTCAGGGCGGATGATGGCAATCAGATCGGCCACATCGCCCTCTCTCATTATGAGCTCGATATTGGTCAGGGAGATGCCGGTAACATCCACAATTCCGGGAATAACGGTGACATGACACTCGGCAGTGAGACCGTTGGACGACGAGGCATATATTATCGCCTCACCGACGGCCACGGCCGTCAGCTCTCCGTCTTCCGACACGGTTACGATAGAGCGGTCGCTCGAGCGCCAGGTGATGGACCTGTCGGTTGCGTCCAAAGGCAATACCGTTGCTGTCAGGGAAGTAATTTCGCCCACTTCCATAATCAGCTCCGTCTCGCTTATAATGATGCTTTCCACGGGGATGATGGTCCTGGCCTCAACGGTTACGTTGCAGATGGCCGTAATGCCGTTGGACGACGTGGCGGTGATCACTGCTTTGCCGGCTTTGATTGCCGTCACAACGCCATTATTATCAACCGTGGCTATCGTTTCATCGCTCGAGCTCCAGATCACGCTCGGGTCTGTGGCGTTGGAGGGTCGGATGATGGCCATAAGCTCAGCGGTATCACCCTCCATCATCAGGAGATCGACGTTGGTCAGAGATATGCCCGTGACCTCCACGTTGCCGGGGTTGACGGTCACTATACATTCGGCTGTGAGGCCGTTTGACGTAGAGGCGTAGATAATCGCGGAGCCTTCGGCGATGGCGGTCACCATGCCGTCTTCCGACACGGTGACTATCGAGCGGTCGCTCGACCGCCAGGTCACGCTCTTGTCGGTGGCATCATCGGGAGTGATGGTGGCAGTCAGTTTATGCTGTTGGCCGACGTTCATCTCCAGAGTCGGGGGGAGGCTGATCGAAGCGACGTCGGTGAGGGTTATGACTGTCACTAAGCAAGTGGCCTGGAGGCCGTTGGAGGAAGTGGCGGTGATTGTGGTCATGCCCACCTTAAGGGCAGTCACGATACCGGCTAAGTCGACCGTGGCGACAGACTCATCGGAGGAGCTCCATATCACGGTCTTGTCGGCTGCGCCATCGGGGCGCAATATGGCGAGCAGCTCGGCCGTGTCGCCTACAATCATCGTCATCTCCGTGTTGGTGAGCGATATGCTTGTTACCGGCACTTCGCCCGGCTCGATGGTGACAAAACATTCGGCTGTCAGACCATTGGACGATGATGCGTAGATGGTGACAGTGCCTCGTGTGACGGCTGTCACAACACCATCCGCCGTGACGATGGCTTTCGTGATGTCGCTTGATTTCCAGGTCACGGTCTTGTCGGTGGCATCGTCGGGAGTCACTGTTGCGAACAGGGTGAAGATCTCACCCTCTTTCACCACTTTCTCCGTCTCGCTGATGGTGATACCGCTCACCGCCGTGATCCTGGGGTTGACCGTCACCAGGCACCGGGCCGTGAGTCCGTTGGAGGTGGTGGCTGTGATGGTGACATCGCCCACTTCGAGGGCGGTGATTATGCCGGAACCATCCACTGTGGCTATAGTCTCGTCGCTTGAGCTCCAGGTCACTGTCTTATCGATGGCGTTATCGGGATGCACGATGGCGATAAGGTCGGCAACATCACCCACAAACATCTGCATCTCGGTGTTGCTCAGCGAGATGCCGGTGGGGTTGACGGATACGGAGTTAACGGTGACGCTACATTCGGCAGTCAGACCGTTGGATGAGGATGCATATATGATGGCCGAGCCGGTAGCTATGGCTGTCACCTGTCCGGTCTCCGTCACCGTGGCGATGGATGGGTCGCTGGAGCTCCATGTCACGCTTTTGTCGGTTGCTGCGTCGGGCTGCACCTCGGCAGTGAGTGTGGCGCTCTCGCCCGGAGTCATATCCAGGTGTGAGGGGATGAGCGTGATGCCGGTGACGGCCACGATGCTCGTCTCGGAGATTACCGTCACTTCGATTTCAGCCGTGACATCGGGATCCGATACCGAGGTGATTGTCACGATGGCGGTGCCTATCTCAAGGGCCGTAATTAATCCGGATTGGTCTACTGAGGCGATGGATGGGTCGCTTGAGCTCCATGTCACGCTCTTGTCGGTTGCATTGTCGGGATATACCAGGGGAAGATTGTCAGCCGTGTGTCCCACTCTCAACAGCAGGGTAGCATTGGTCGGAGTGATGCTTTCGACCGGAGTCCTTACCACAGTGACATTACATGTGGCCGAAACATCGTCGCAGGTGGCGGTGATGACAGCCATGCCGAGGGCCACGCCTGTCACGGTGCCGTCGGCTTCTACGGTGGCTATCGACGGGTCGCTTGAACTCCAGGTCACGGGGTTGAGAGCGGCGATTTCGGGCAGGATTGCCGTGGTGAGGGATACGGTTTCGCCTACCTTAAGCTCGGCCGACTCGGGGCTTACCGTGATGCTCTCGGCGGGGGCGGGAGTGACGGTCACGGTGCAGGTGGCGCTGACTGAGCCGCAGGTGGCGGTGATGACTGCCACGCCTGTAGTCATGCCGGTCACGGTGCCGGAGGCATCGACCGATGCGATGGCAGGGTCGGCTGAGCTCCAGACCACGGTCTTGTCGGCAGTATTGTCGGGCAATACGGTGGCCGAAAGAGTGGTGGTTTCGCCCACGTTAATCCTGGCGGATTCGGCGCTGAGCGTGATGCTCTCGGCGGTGACGGGGACGACGGTCACGGTGCAGGATGCGCTGACAGTGCCGCATGTTGCGGTGACGATAGCATAGCCCGGTGTGATGCCGGTCACTGTGCCGGAAGCGTCGACCGAAGCGATACCCTCGTTGCTCGTTGACCAGGTCACGTCAAGGCCTGCGCTGGTTTCGGGGAAGAGAGTGGCAGTAAGAGCGGATGACTCTCCCACCTTGAGCTCTATCATCTGGGGGCTGACGGTGATGCTCTCGACCGGAGTGGGCACGACCGTCACCGTGCATGTAGCGCTGACGGGGCCGCAGGAGGCTGTGATGATTACTTCGCCGAGGGCCACGCCGGTTATGGAGCCGGAGGCGTCGACGGTTGCGATAGCCGGGTTGGCCGAGGTCCAGGTGATGGTCTTGTCAGTAACGGTTTCAGGCAGCAGGGTGGCCGTCAGGGTCAGCGACTCGCCTATGGCTATTTCGGCGCTCTTATCAATCTCAATGCTTTCGACCGAGGTAGGTATCACCGTCACCGTGCAGGAAGCGCTCTTGCCGCCGCAGGTGGCGGTGATAATGGCCTCGCCGAGGTCAAGGGCGGTAATCTTACCCTGATCATCCACCGTGGCTACTGCCGGGTTGCTTGAGCTCCATGTCACGGTCTTGTCAGAAGCATTGTCGGGCAACACGGTGGCAGTCAGGATGTCGGTATCTCCCATTTCCAGCACCACCGCTTCCTTGTCGAGAAGCACATCGGTCACGAGGACAGTGACGTTGACAATGCAGGAGGCAGTCTTGCCGTTGGGGGTCATGGCCGTGATTGTGGCCATACCGCCTTCGACGGCCGTCAAGGTGCCGTCTGACCCGATGGAGGCAACCGACTCGTCAGACGACGACCAGGAGAGCCTGAAGTCGGTGGTCCATACGGGAATGAATATCGGAGTGAGACGGGTCGAAGTGCTTTTGACAATATTCACGACCGAAGGCTCAATCCTGATGGCCGTCGGAAACACTTTGATGATCGTGGTGTTGTCGGTCAAGCCTATATCGTGGTCAGAAGGATCGATGAGCTTGATGTTGGAGATGGTCATCGATCCTTGATGATAGTCTTCGGCTACTTTGACTTTTATATATACCAGTGCTCCCGAGTTCTCCCGGATCGGAGTCTGGGGCGAGTCGGAAAAGGCGCCCATATACAGTATCCCTCCGTTGATGTTGGAGATGATCTGATAGGTGTCGGCTGTCCGCTCCGGGTTGAGGCTGATGTCAAGCTTTCCATCGCTTTTTTTTATGACCTCGAGTCCCTCAGGCAGTCTCACCTCAGCTGAGAAGCCATAAAATTCATCGCTTATGTCGAGCATAAGTGTGAGGACATCTTCAGTGCCCGGCTCGAGACTTATCGGATCCAGGTAAAATCGGTCTTGTGCTGAGGCTGATGCCGAGGCAATGGCCATCAGCATCATCAGCATATAGAATATGGTGGGGAGCTTTTTCATCGTGAAGAATGACTGGGATTATTATATAAAAGGGTAGGGACGCACGCTCCGGGTGCGTCCCTACCGTCATGGTCGGGTTATTTTACTGCAATTTTTGCGGCGCCTGCTCCGTCGATGGCAATGATGTAGATGCCCTTGTCGAGGCGGATGGTCTGGGGGTCGGCCGACACTGTAAACGAGCTGACGATCTGGCCGAGGAGATTGCTGACGACGATCTTCTTGCCGCGGGCACCGCTGACGGTCAGGCCGTCGGGCTCCGGAGTGAGAATGGTGTCGTCGATGGTCACTTTTGACGTGCCTGCCAGGTCGATATCACCGGCGCGGAGGGTCAGGGCGTGGCTTTGCGATGTGATGTCGGAGGCCACGATGCCATAG
The DNA here is from genome assembly GCA_964488335.1 of uncultured Bacteroides sp. Classification (GTDB taxonomy): domain Bacteria; phylum Bacteroidota; class Bacteroidia; order Bacteroidales; family Muribaculaceae; genus Paramuribaculum. The sequence continues at coordinate 10,893 of CAZAUV010000033.1, read as the reverse complement.
ATTTCAATGTCGGAGGTGTCGATTGACTTGCCTTCTACCACGAGCTCCAGGATCGATTCGTTGCTGTTGATAAAGGCAGAGCCGTTGATGTCAAAGAGGGCTATGCGCATGGTCCGGTCGTCGATGCGGCGATAGCTTATCTTATGGCCGTCGGCGCGCTTGCCCGGCTTGACATCCACGAGGGTGGCACCCTCGGCGACGCGGATATTGGCCTGAAGGGCCACATACTGCTTGCTGTTGTCGAGGCCCACGGGGATGGTCACCCTCGATGGAGCGTCATAAACGGCGGGGCTGACGGTCAGGGCGTCGGCGTAGAAGTCGTCTGCGCCAAAGGCTGCCGGATGAGCCACCGACTGCGCTTTGACATTTTCGGGGTCCATATCGAGGATCACCTTTACCGTGGCCGAAGCATCGGCAAAAGAGATGCCACCGTCGCCGTTGACATCGGCGCCTACGATATAAAATTCCATCCATTCATCCTCGTCGGCGAAGTCGGGTCGCCGGGTCTCCCACCAGTTGACGAGAATGCCTTGATTCATCACGGCGTAGTGGGCAATATTCACGGCGTCGGAGATATCAAATCCGCCATCCCAGTTGGCATCGGCGCGCCGGGGATAGACGTCGAGAGTGATATCATGGTAATAATTGAGATCGGTCTCCACATGGATAGGAGTGCGTCCTACACCATTGAGCTCCATAAGGCCGTCATGGCTTCCGGGCTCCGAGGCAACCATATCGTTGATGGCAGACCAGGTCATAACCTGCCCTTCAAGAGGTCTCTTTTCGGTGAGCCGGTATGTGGAGCCGGGAATATATTCGGGCATCTCCTTTCTGGTGGGTTGAGTAATGATGATGCCCGGCTCTATTCTGTGGGCATGCACTTGCCAGAGCTCTCTGTAGTCGTCAAGGCATTTAGCCTGGACAAAGATCTTGCAGTGGGGCTCGGTCAGATTTGCCTCACCCAGGATTTTGGGAGTAATCTCGGTGTAGATCTTGATGGTGTTGAGCACCTCGCAATCATCAAAGGCATTTTCGCCGAGTTCGAGAAGCGACTTCGGCAGGGAGGCAATCTTCAGTTTCTGGCAATAATACATTGCCTCTCTTCCGATTTTGGTCACGCCCTCCGGAATGTTGATGTTTTCGAGCTCGATGCAGTTTTTCAGCGCATAGTCGTCGATGAGGCGCAGGTTCCAGTTTTCGGAGCGCTCGAAAGCGCGCAGGTGGCGGCAGTCCATCAGAGCGCCCGTGCAGAGTTCCTCGATATTGTCGTGCATTCTCACGGAGTAAAGACCGCGGCAATCCCTGAGCACCTCGTGATTGAGGCGGGTGACAAGCGGGGGCACTACGAAATATGTCAGTCCGTAGCAGTTGGCAAACGCGCGCTCTCCAATGTTGGTGATGGAGTTGGGGAGGTTGATTTCGGGGAGGTTCTTGCATCCGGCGAAGGCCTCCTGGCCGATGTCGAGCACCCCTTCAGGAATGTCAATTCCTACGAGATTAAGGTCGTTTTCGAAAGCATCGTTGCCGATACGTATCACCTTGTAGCTCATGCCGAAATATTCGCTGGCAGGATCGATGTTTTTCACATATTCCGGAACGGTATAGGTAGTCGGGCCGGAGGCCGGAGTGGCCGGGCCTGCCACCTCGCAGTAAGGAGTGGGCTTATTGCTCAGGATTCGGAAAGTAAGATTGTTTTTCGTCTCCAGAGCGTTCTCTAAATGCTCTATTTCCTCGTCTTTGGCTTCAATTTTGTAGAAAAGGACCCAGGGGGTCATGGTCTTCATGCTTTCGAGGGGAGCATTCGGGGCATAAACCACCGCTTCTTTGTTGGCATACACCTTGGGAGAGAAGAATCCTTCGTCAAAGGATTTCGGCTCTTCAGCATAGTAGTAGACCTTGAGAGCTTTATCGCAGTCAACGAAAGATCGGCTGCCTTTATTGAGAGATGCCGGGATATGAATTTCCGTCACCCCCGAGCAGCCTTCGAAGGCGTAGGAGCCTATCTCAGTCAAGTTATCGCCGAGCGTAATCTCCGGAAGGTTCTCGCACCCGCTGAAAGCCCAGTCGGGAATGACGGTCAGTGAGGCGGGGAAGGTGACCGCAGGCAGCTCGCCACATCCCTTGAAGGCTCCCTCTCCCAATGATACCAGGCCCTCGGGCAATGCAATAGGCTCAGGAATGGTTTCATCAAGATTCCATTTCGGAGGGTAGGCGGTCAATCCTCCTTTGTCTACAATATATCCTGTAATAGTATATTCCACCTCTCTTGCGCCCTGGAAGCTTTCCCGGAAACAGTTTTTGAAGGCATAGTCGCCTATCGAAGTGACGGAGTTGCCCAACGTTACGGAAAGGAGGTGGGTACACCCGTCAAAAGCATGGGCTCCTATTGAAGTCACATTATCCCCGATGGATAATGATGAAATACCGTAATTATAGACGTAATAGAAGCCGGAATAGGTTTGTTTGTCGTTTTCTCTACTATATTCCTTGGCATCGACAGTGCATCCATAGAATGCGTAGTCTCCGATGGACTCCACGCTTTCGGGAATTTCAATCGAGAGGTTGAAATGTTCACGGGGCTCTTCTCTAAACAATGCCCCGGAGAAACATTTGTAGAAAGTATAGGGATTGATCTTTTTCAAGCCGGCGGGGAGCTTCAATTCCATCACATTGCTGCAATTCATAAAGGCAGAGTCGCCGATCTCCTCGATGGCGTCGGGGAGATCGAGGAATGTCAGCGGAGTGGACATGAAGGCGGAATTGCCGATCTTCTTCAGCCCTTCGGGGAAAATTACCGACGTGAGATTATAGTAGCTGTCGAAGGCGTGGTCGCCTATCGTCTCAAGAGTCTCAGGAAGAATTAACTCGATACTTTTGTTATCATCACTCTGGAAGTTGGCAAATGCATAGGGCTCCAAAGTGTCTATTAAAGCTCCCGTGGAGAAATTTGTATTCTTCGAAAATTCTATCTTCTGACAGTTGTTGAAAGCGTATGCTCCGATGGAGCCCCTGTCCTCGGTCGGGAATGATTCTTCCCACCAAATCTCAGTCAGATTTATACAGTTGTTAAAAGCATATGCGCCTATTGATACTGCCGGATTGTCAAATGTTACATACATTAATCCGCTATATTCCTCCCCGCCGCAGTTGTCAAAAGCATGGGCGCCGATATGAGTCACGGTCTCAGGAATATATACCTCTTCAAACCTGTTGCAATTGGCGAAGGCATATTCACCGATAGTTGTGACAGTGGAGGGGAACTCTACCCAGTCAATACCCGAAGGAGCGCGAAGCACTGTGTCGCGCTGGTGGTTAAGGAGCAGACCTTCTTCAGAAGCGTAACGTGGATTATCTTCATCTACCTCTATCCAATACATGTTTTCACAGCCTTCAAACCAATTGTCGCGAAGATCCTTAATATAATCGGCAGGGATGAAGACTTCGGTTATGCCGGTGCAGCCATAGTAGACCGAGTCGCCCATCTCGTCGATATTGACGAGCCGGGCCGTCTCCAGGGCAGTGCAGTTGGCGAAGGCGCGTGCTCCAATATATTGGAGAGATTCAGGGAATATTATTTCAGTCAGTAAGCCGCAGTGAGCGAAAGCTCCCTCGCGGATTTTGGTGGTGCCTTCCCGGATCACGGCCGACTCAATATTAGGCAGGGCGGCTATCACCTCATCTCCGTCATAATATATGCCGTCTTCCAATCCTTCTTCAGACAAGAGAGAGTCAAAGCCTTGGAGTTGGTAGCACCCGATAAGTGCCGTTTTGCTTATAGACGCTTCAGGGGAAACGTTATTGAGCGACGAAAGGTTGCTGCAGAAGGCAAAAGCAAATTCGGGAATCGATTCAATATTTTCGCTGAGCGTGATCGCAGGGATTTGAGTACAGTCCTGAAAAACGCCCGCCCCTATGGAGGTGACGCTGCCCGGCAGGACAACTTCTGCATATTCAGCGTCGCATTTATCTTCCGGACAGCTCATGCAAGCTCTGAAGGCATACTCTCCGATTGTCTCTACCGAATTGCCAAACTCAATGTGTCCGAGATGGCGGCAGCCATCGAAAGCATGCGCGCCAATGGTCTTGACGCCTTCGCCGATCGTCACCTCCTTCAGGCCGTAAAACCACCTGTCACCCGTCGGGTGGCGCATATAAGAATGGATGTAACACTCAGCAAAGGCATAGTCTCCGATGCTCGTTACATTGTCGGGGATAGTAATTGCCTCGATGGCCCGGCAGCCATAAAAAGCGTAATCCCCGATAGAATGTATCTCTCCCGGGAGGACGCTGAAGATAAGATGATTACACTCATAGAAGGTATAAGGCTTTATCTCCTGAAGATAAGCGGGAAGCTCTATCTCAGCCAACTTGACGCACCGGTAGAAAGCCGAGTCGCCTATTTCCCTAATATCTCCCGGAAATTGGATTGACGTCAGTTCCGAGCAATTCATAAACATGCTGCTGCTGATATGAGTTAAATTATCCGGAAGCTCAACTCGAGTGAGGTTGGTACAATTCAGGAATGCTCCCGATCCTATTTCTCCGGCGTCGCCTTTTATGATGACTGTTTCGAGCTGAGGATTGTTGGCAAAAGCATTGATTCCGATAACGGTCTTGTCGCTATGGATTGTCACCGTGTTGGTATGCCATTGATTGAGATATTTATCGCACTTCTCCCAGATATCTTCATGATCGCTGGTGCCGAAATTCCAACTATGCCAAAAGTCGGAATCGGTGTCAAACAATGATCTGGGATAAAACCAGTTGAGGGCGTCGAAATACACCCGTCCATCGAGGGATCTTGGCGTCTTGTATCTGCTTTTGTTGAAACTGTTGATGAAGGCGTTTTCGCCGATACTCTCAATAGATGAAGGGATATCCAGTCTCATCAGGTTGCAGTTGGCAAAGGCATAATCGCCTATGCGTCCCTTGGCGTCGACGGGCAGCTCCGCGTCAGTAAGGCCCTCGTGTGTTAATTCATCGCCAATAGTGACCAATTCCAGGAAGCGGCAGCCGGCAAAGGCGTAGTCGTCGATGACGCAGCTCCGGTTAGGTATCTTGACCTTACACAAGCCATAGTTGAGATGATTGTCTTCCCGCTCGAAGTAGCACCCTTCGAAGGCATGTTTGCCGATATATTCCACCGAGGCGGGGAGCAGCAGGTAGTTGTCCAGACCGGTCAGTCGTCCGGCATATCCGTAAATCGGATCATCAACGTTTTTAAGGAAATTGAATGGCATAATTGGCCATTGATTACCCTCGGTATAATGTCCGGTAGTGAGGTTATGGCAATTCTTGAAAGCATAGTTGCCGATATGGGTGAGGTTTTCAGAAAACTTTATATAACCGATGTTATGAAGTATCTTATTATCACACATATTGAATGCATAATCCTCGATGCGGGTAATGGAGTTGCCCATTATCACCGAGCGGATCTCAGGGCAGTCGTCAAATGCCATTTTGCCGATGGCTACCACGGTATACTCGATGCCGGTCTGCGGATCGATTGCTATTTCAGGGATGACGATATCCTTTATCTCCAGATAGGAGGGATCGAAAACGACCTCTACGGTCTTTTCCGACTCTGAAATGATATTATAGGTCAGGGTGACCGGCTCATTGAGCTCCATCACTTTCCAACCCTCAGTATCGGATTCGCCCAGGTCATATATCGAATACTGGTAGCCCAGGCTATAGGGAAGATCCTCTGCTGCCGGATAGGCAAAGGAAAATTTACCATCGGTTGCCGCCGACATCGGAAGTGCCAGCGAGAGCAGCCACAGAAATATTAGCGGAAATTTTTTCATATATCGAGAAGAGTAATATTTTTGTTTGTGATAGTGTTGGGTATTAGCGTCCTGGGCCAAAAGCCCAATGAGCCCACAAAGATACGAAAAATCAATAGCTTTGCAAAAAAGCGGCTCGTTTTTTAACGCAATGTTAACGCAAATATTGCCTGAGATTTATTCTCTCACTGAAAACGGTTTTTCCCCCGGGATAGAAGTCAAGGCCTGTTTTGGCGGGGATGGATGCTTTTTTTAGGGGACGAAGTGGGGCGGGGCCGCCGAATTTGTTTACTTTTGCGGCTATGAATGGAAATATGACCTCAGCAGTGAATAAAGATCTGACATTTACGGTGGGGCTCGGCCGGAGGCTGATGCTCTTTATCTGTATGTCGGCCCTGGGGCTGATTATGGCCTCGTTTGTGATGATGCTCATCGGCAACGACTCTACTCCCAAGGTGCGCATAGGCGCTGTGGTGCAGGATGTTATGGCGTTTGCTCTCCCGGCTGTCGGTGTGGCGGTGATGGTCACGCGCCGCCCGGCCGAGATGCTGATGCTCCGCGGGCCCCATATGCCGTCGGCCTTATGGATGGTGGCGGCCCTCCTGGCGGCTATCCCGGCGATGAACGCCTTAGTGGGCTGGAATGCTTCGTGGCCTCTGTCAGAAGGGATGACCAGGCTTATAGAGTCGCAACACAGGGTCATAGCGCAGATGTTTGGCGGCTCCTCGGCCGGCTCGCTCGTGGCAGCTCTGCTCATCATCGGCCTGATGGCGCCGCTTACGGAGGAGCTTCTCTTCAGGGGCTGCCTCCAGCGGCTTTTCGGCACCCGGGTCAATATCCATGTCGCAGTATGGACGGCGGCTGCGGTCTTCTCTCTGGCCCACGTCGATCCCAGCGGCTTCTTCCCGCGGCTGCTCTTAGGGGCCTGTTTCGGCTATGCTATGGTGTGGAGCGGCTCGGTCTGGACATCCGTAGGGCTCCATGCTGTCAACAACGGGCTGGCGGTGGTCTCGATATGGCTCAGCTCGCGCGGCGAAGTGGCCGGCGCGGTGATGGAGCGCATAGGGCAGGGGAGCCCCGCCCTCATAGCGGCATCGGTGGCTGTAGCCGCCCTCCTGGTGGGGCTGGCGCGCCGCTACAGGGTGTAGCCGAGCACCACCCCGTAAGTGAAGTTATGGACATTGGGGGTGACGATTCCCCGGTTGTCGTAGATGAAGGCCACGTTTTTCAGGCCTAAGTCGAGAGTGGCGCCCACAGAGAAATGCCTGAACAGGAGGCTCGTGGCGGCATGGAGGCCTATGTCGCTGCGGTGGATTGAGTGGATAAAGGAGTTGCGGTTGTTGAAATATCCGTAGCGGTCAGATATTGAGGCCGATACGAGCTGGCCCAGAGAATTGACCTGAGCGTTATAGATATCCTGCTTCTGATGGCCGCCGACGCCATAAGCATAATAGATGCCGCCGTCGACACGCCATCTGACCGTAGGGGCCACGTTGAAGGCAAAGCGGATGAAGACGGGGAAGCGGAGATAGGAGGCCGAGTTGCGCAGGAAGATGTTGCTCACTGACGAGAGGTCGGCCGACGACGCTGCCATGTCGATGCGATAATTGTTGAAGCAGATGTCGATGCCGGTGCCGATGCCTATCCAGTCGCGCAGGGCGCAGACGGCGGTAGCCCCCGCGCCGGAGGCGACCCCCGGGGCGGTGTTCATCTGCGAGAGCTCGGGGAAGCAGCTCAGATAGTTTTCAGTGATCATCGAGCCTCCGACAAAACCATGAAATTCAATGTCGATGAATTTGTCGGCGGGACCATAGTCGATGAAGCCCCGGGCGCTGAGCGGGGCGCCCGGCAGGGCTATGATAATGAGAGCTATGATGAAAGAGGCAAAGCGGTTCATGGGATGATTGGATATGGATGAGGATAATGATAGCGCGAAATTAGTTAAAAAATTTTGAAAATAGCCATCTTGCGACTACCTTTGTGGTATCAATCTCTCCGCAGCTAAGTCTCCGGCTCCTCCGGATCCCATCTCATCACCACCATTGTCACTGATATGAAGCTGAATAATAAGGCGCTGCTCACCTCGGGGCGCGACTATTTCTTTATTGTCGTGGGCCTGGCCATGTATGCCTTCGGCTTTACGGCCTTCATCTTCCCCGAGAAGATAGTCATCGGGGGCTTAGCGGGCTTCGGCACCGTGATCTACTTCCTTACGGAGCGCGCCTTTGGCTTCGGCGTCCCCGTGGCGGTGACCTCCTATGCCTGCAATCTGCTGCTCCTCGCTTTTGCCTTCCGCTCGGTAGGGCGTCAGTTTGTGCTCCGCACTATCTTCGGTGCCACGGTGGTGTCGGTAGGCATCGGTGTGCTCCAGCCGCTTTTCCCGGCCCCTCTCATAGGGGGCGAGACCTTTATGAGCGCCATCATGGGCGCCATCCTCATGGGCTTCGGCATAGGCCTGGTCTTTGTTCACAACGGCTCCTCGGGAGGCACCGACATCATCGCAGCGATGGTGTCAAAGAAGAGCAATGTCACCATCGGTCGCGTGATGCTCTATGTGGATATGTGTATCATCTCGTCGTCGCTTCTGCTCTTCGGGCAGATTGATAAGGTGGTCTATGGCTTCGTGGTGCTCGTCATCATGAGCTATGTCTGTGATATGGTGATATTGACCAACCGCCAGGCGGTGCAGTTTACCATCATCTCGCGGCGATGGGAGGAGATTGCTGCGGCCATCAACACCGATGCCCACCGCGGATGTACCGTCCTCGACGGCACCGGCTGGTATACCCGTCAGTCGGTCAAGTTGCTCCTTGTATTCTGCCGCAAGATAGAGACGGTGACCATCTTCCGCATCATCAAGAGCATCGATCCCGATGCCTTCATCTCGCAGGGCAATGTCAATGGTGTCTACGGTCGGGGCTTCGACTCAATCAAGGTGAAGATGAAGCCGGCCCATCATGCCGAAGGGTCGCAGCAGGAGCCCACACGCGCCCCGGCGAGCCACACCGGCGCCCACGTCCAGATCTGATACTTATGGCCGATAACTACCTCGAGCGACGCATGGAGGATTATCGCGCCGGGCGGCTGAGCGCTTCGTCGCGCCGCCCGGCTCCCTCGCCGGCCCTCCCGGGGCGGGTGGCCGAGGCTCTCGGCCCCGCGACCCGGGTGCTCCTTATCGCCCCGTCGACCTCGGCGTCGGCCCGTGCGGCTGCCATGGTGGAGCTTCTCAGGAGCGCCGGCTGCCGGGTGGCGTTTACCGACGCGGATGCAGCCGGCGGCAATCGTCTGGCGCAGGCCACGGGGGCGCAATGCCATCCCGTCGACATCGCCGACGAGGAGGCTGTGGCCCGCTCCCGGGCGCTCATCATCAGGCGCTGGGGAGGCATTGATGCTGAGATAATTATGCCTGGATAAGGCTGTCTTTGAAGCCGAGGAAATAGAGGATGCCGTCGAGGCCTATGGTCGATAGGCTCTGGTCGGCATTGGCTTTCACCTTAGGCTTGGCGTGGAACGCTATGCCGAGGCCGGCCGTTGAGAGCATCGGCAGGTCGTTGGCGCCATCGCCCACGGCCACAGTCTGCTGGATGTCGACCTGCTCGACCTGGGCCATCACCTTGAGGAGCTCGGCCTTGCGCTGGCCGTTGACAATCTCGCCTAATGCGCGCCCGGTCAGATGGCCTGTGGAGTCAATCTCCAGATCATTGGCATACACATAGTCGAAGCCAAACCTCTGCTTGAGATAATTGCCGAAAAAGGTGAAGCCGCCCGAGAGGATGGCCGTCTTGTAGCCCGAGCGCTTGAGCACAGTCATCAGCCGCTCCAGGCCCTCGTTGATGGGCAGATGCTCGGCAATATCTTGCATCACGCTGACATCAAGGCCTTTAAGGAGGGCTACCCGCTCGCGAAAACTCTCGTTGAAGTCTATCTCGCCTCGCATGGCGCTCTCGGTGATGGCGCGCACCTTGTCGCCTACGCCGGCGCGCTCGGCCAGCTCGTCGATCACCTCGGTGCCTATAAGGGTGGAGTCCATATCGAAGCATATGAGCCGGCGGCAGCGACGATACATATTGTCTTCCTGGAGAGAGATGTCCACCTCGCCCTTCGACGCTATCTGCATGAAGGCATCCTGCATCGCCGAGCGGTCAAGAGGATTGCCGCGCACCGAAAACTCCACACACTGCTTGCGGCCGCTCTCCTCGCTCTCCAGAGGCGTCTCGTCGAGGGGGATGCGCCCCGTAAGCCGGCGGATGGCGTCGATATTGAGCTCCTGCTCGGCTATGACGCGGCTCACTTCGGCGATATGCGATGCGTTGAGATGACGGCCTAAGATGGTGATGATCCAGCGCTTGCGCCCCTGACGGCCCACCCACTGCGAATATTCCTCCAGCCCGACGGGGGTAAACTTCACATCGACTCCGAGCTCATAGCTCTTGAAGAGGATATCCTTCATTATATTGCCGCTCACATCAGAGTCGGTCTTGATTAGGAAGCCGAGCGACAGAGCATGGTGGATATTGCTCTGGCCTATGTCGAGGATGGCGGCTTCGTGGTGGGCGAGGATGGCGCTGAGCGAGGCCGTGACGCCGGGATGGTCGGCGCCCGCAATGGTGATGAGGATTAGTTCAGTCATGGTAAAAAAAAGGAAAATGTCGCGCCTCGGGGCGCCTGACATCATATTGCGACAATTTTAACTAATGCGACAAAATTAAACATTTCCCCCCTTATGTCCAAAAAAAATATTAGTGCCTTAGCCTAACCAAACAGTCGTAATCTCAACAGCCCTAATTAGTGAAGTACCTATCCATTAAGGCTTAGCAATTCCTTGATTGTATTGTGAGTGCTGCATTTTTTCAATTTTTGGGGCGAGATTATTCTCTTTGCAAGAGCCTTCAAGTCTGTATGAAACAGCTGAATATCCGAAAAAAAAGCACTTAAATATAGGTTAATTTACTGATATGTCTGATTTTTGATGTATCTTTGCGTTGGAATTAAACGCTTATCCCTCAATGGCAAAAATCACGGTTCAAAATACGCCAATTACCATAATCGGAATTGACGGCGATGATTATATTTCGCTGACAGATATGGCTAAAAGCCAACTGCAAGA
>CAZAUV010000032.1:0-19009 GCA_964488335.1 uncultured Bacteroides sp. | reverse complement strand
TGGGCGACAACGTGGGCGACGTTGCCGGCATGGGCGCCGACCTCTACGAGAGCTATTGCGGCTCCATCCTCGCAACGGCCGCTCTCGGCGCCGCTGCCTTCATGCAGGCCGGCGATGCCGTGATGCAGATGAAGGCCGTAATCGCCCCGATGCTCATCGCCGCCGTGGGCATCGTCCTCTCCATCGTAGGCATCTTTGCCGTGAAGACCAAGGAAAACGCCACGATGAAAGACCTCCTGCGCTCCCTGAGCCTCGGCACCAACCTCAGCTCCATCCTCATCGTAGGCGCTTCATTTCTCATCCTCTGGCTCTTGGGTATCACCAACTGGGCCATGATAGGCTGCTCAGTGGTGATCGGTCTCCTCGTGGGCATCGTCATCGGCCAGGCCACCGAATACTACACCTCTCAGAGCTATAAGCCCACCAAGAAACTGGCAGAAGCCGGCACCACCGGCCCCGCCACCGTGATCATCTCGGGTGTGGGCCTCGGCATGGTCTCCACAGCTATCCCCGTCATAGCAGTCGTGGCCGGCATCATCCTCTCCTACTGGTTTGCCTCAGGCTTTGACTTCGCCAATGTAGGCATGGGCCTATATGGCATCGGCATCGCCGCCGTAGGCATGCTCTCGACCCTCGGTATCACCCTGGCCACCGACGCCTACGGCCCCATCGCCGACAATGCCGGCGGCAACGCCGAGATGAGCGGCCTGGGCGAAGCCGTCCGCAAGCGCACCGACGCCCTCGACTCCTTAGGCAACACCACCGCCGCCACCGGCAAGGGCTTCGCCATCGGCTCCGCCGCCCTCACCGGCCTCGCCCTCCTCGCCTCATATATCGAGGAGATACGCATCGGTCTCGACCGCCTCGGCACCACCTTCATCCAGATCGCCGATAAGGCTATCCCCCTCCACGAAGCATCCTTCACCGATTTCATGACCTATTTCGAGGTCAATCTGATGAGCCCCAAGGTGCTCTCAGGCATGTTTATCGGCGCCATGATGGCCTTCCTCTTCTGCGGCCTGACGATGAACGCCGTGGGCCGCGCCGCCGCACATATGGTAGATGAGGTCCGCCGCCAGTTCCGCGAAATCAAGGGCATCCTCGAAGGCAAAGCCGAGCCCGACTATGCCCGCTGCGTCCAGATTTCCACCAAGGGCGCTCAGCGCGAGATGGTGTTCCCCTCAGTGCTCGCCATCATCGCTCCCATCATCACCGGCATCATCTTCGGCGTCCCCGGCGTAATCGGCCTCCTCGTAGGCGGCCTCTCCGCCGGCTTCGTCCTCGCTATCTTCATGGCCAACTCGGGCGGCGCCTGGGACAATGCCAAGAAATATATCGAGGAGGGCAACTTCGGCGGCAAGGGCTCTGAAGTCCACCGCGCTACCGTCGTAGGCGACACCGTAGGCGACCCCTTCAAAGACACCTCCGGCCCCTCGCTCAATATCCTCATCAAGCTGATGAGCATGGTGGCCATCGTCATGGCCGGCCTCACCGTCTCCTTCAGCCTCTTCTGATCCTCCGACCCTCAGCCATGATCAACATTCGCGCTATCACTACTACGGCTATCATAGCCCTTATGACCCTCATCGGCGTCGCCCCGGCTTCGGCCGGGGGGCGCGACGGTGACACACGCGCCCGACTCGGCTTAGGCTTCCACGCCGCCACGACCGGTTTCGGCCTCGAGCTCGGAGTGCCTCTTGGCAATCTCTTCGCCGTCAGAGCCGGAGTGAGCTATATGCCGGGCTTCAAGTTTACCTCCAACGTCACCGGTCAGGTGAGCTATATGGGCTTCTCTAAAGACTTCGACATGGACATCACCGGCAATCTCGAGCGAGTCCAGGGAAGCGTGATAGTCAATGTCTACCCCCTGCTCGACAGAGCCCCCTTCTTCATTGCCGCCGGAGCATATTTCGGCGGCAGCAAGATCCTCGGCCTCCATGGCCACACCGATGCCCTCCGCGGCTACGAAGGCTTCCTCGAGCTGGGCGGCTTTGAGCTCCCCGTCGACAAGGACGGCAACGCCTCGGGAGCGCTTAAGGTCAACGGCTTCCGCCCCTATCTCGGCATAGGCTTCGGCCATCCCGCTCCCCGCAAGCGCATCAACTTCGGCGTCGAAATCGGAGCGCAGTTTATGGGCACCATGACCCCCTATGCCGGTGGCGAGAAGCTCACTGAGCTTCTGCGCGACCACTACGACGACTGGCAGCGATGGATTGATCATTTCAAAGTCTACCCGGTGGTGAAGTTTACCATCACCGGCAAGCTCCTCTGACCCTTCCGACCCTAAGATATTGGCGGGGAGGCTCCGAAATCCGGAAGCCTCCCCGCTTTTTATGTTTTCCGGGCCTATCGATCAGTTTGTAATATGAGCATGCGTTGCAAAAGCCCTCCATGAGAAATGGTCGTTACTCCTCTTATTGAAATAGTTTGCTGTTTTTTCTATTTCAATTGTTGTATAATTGAACAACTCTGATTAAATTTGCATTATGGTTAGAGAGATTATTGCATATAAGGACTACTACCGTGACTTCATGTCTAAACTCAACGAGAAAGAGCAGCTGAAAATACGGAGAGCCCTCCTGCTATTCTCTGACACAGAAAGAATTCCGACTCACTTCATAAAGTATATTGAAGATGACATATATGAATTTCGTGTGAATTACGGTAATAATGAGTTCCGTATCTTTTTTATATATGATGGGGTGAAACTGGTTATTCTTTTCAACGCGTTCAGGAAGAAAACACAGAAAACTCCGAGAAACGAGATTACTAAAGCAAAACGACTGAAAAAAGAATATTATGAGGACAAAAATGCAGACCTACAGTGTGAGTGAAGAACTCAATCAGACTTTTGGAGTGCCCGGTTCTGAAAGTCGTAGACGAGCTGAAGATCAGGCGTGGGAGGAATATAATGCCCAAATTTTGCTTGATGCACGTAAAAAATCCTGTATGACCCAATCAGAACTGGCGGAAAAGATAGGTACTGACAAGAGCTATATTTCTCGCGTAGAAAGAGGTCTCACCATACCCTCTATCTCGACTTTCTACCGTATGGTATCTGCAATGGGTCTAACTGTGGAACTGAGATAGAAATCATCAAGAGACGTTGGGAATAACTAATCCCTGATGTAAGGTTCTAAAAAATATTCATTAGTCATGAATTTTGATTACTCAGTTTATTTGGCTTTAATTCATATTATAGTATTTCCCAATTAAGACAATTTATGTCTGGCTCGTCAACTCTAATGCCTCTTTCTAAACCACATCAACCTTGTTTATTAAAATCTGAAGGCCTGATCACCAAACAGCAATATGAATACGCCCTCAATCGCATTGAGGAACTGTTGCCGCTTGTAACGGATGAAACCCCGGTAAGCGACAGAAATGCCGTTGAGCTTACAATCGTTTCTGATGTGGTGGAAGCATACGAAAATTTACATTATCCCATAGCCAAACCTACTATCGGAGAACTGATCGGTCTTTCAATAGAAGAAAAGGGTATGACTCAAAAACAGCTTGCAAAGGAGTTGGGTATCAGTCCCTCTCGCGTCAGTGATTATATCTCCGGACGAGCCGAGCCGACCTTGCGCATTGCGCGAGCTATATGTATAATTCTTGGCATAGCCCCCGCAGCAATGTTAGGGATATAGATGCTCAATCCTGAATTTCCCAATTATCCAACTCCAACCGCTACCTCTCCCCAAGCCTCGGTTTTTGGCATACAGGGAATGTCATATATGTGCGGTGTGGGATGGAAGGGAAGCAGGGCGGAAAACTTTCGTTTCGCGGGCTGCCGGATTGGCTGACGGAGATTATTGACTACCTTTGCATTATTAATTCCATAACGACGATTGACAATGGCCTCTTCAACGAATTTCACCCAGTCTCCGACAGGGTCCGGCAAACCATCCTCCTCCAAAGAAGCCCGCTGTATATGGCCTGAGAACAAGCCCGACGGGTCGATGCAGGAGACAACGTCGGTCTACTTCAACCCAATCATCCGCCATGACGTCAAGCCTCTCACGGTCGATGAGCTCCCCCCTGAGGTCATCGAAGATTTTAACGGCAAGATTAGGCTCGCCTTCGGCGATGAGGCCCCAGCTGCCATCAGGCGCGTCAGATACCTTATCCCCTATATCCTCCAGTCGATTGACTGGGATGAGTATGGCATACCCCTGGATGCCTGGCAGCTGAGATATTATTATCAGCGCGACCGCTTCTTATCCCGCGCCAGACTAAGATATGAGCGCTTTGAGGCCCACGAGCCTCTCCGGCGCGCCATCGCGGCCCTCGGTCTCGATGATGAGCCCACCTTTGAATTTATCCTTTTCCTCAAATATTATTACGGTATGAGGTCGGAGCTACGCTTCTCGGCTATGGAGCAGCTGACGATGGCCCAAGAGGCTCTTGACAATCTCGCGACGGGCCGGGAGGCTTCGCTCGATATCAACGTGGGTGGCAAGCACTACCGCATCGCCAACACAGGATTTGTCAAGGCCGCCATTGCCCTTATTGACACGAGCCGCCTCCGCGCCGGGGCCTTTGTCAACGACTTTACAGAAGGGAGCTCGCGCGACAAGCTCCGCGCCATAGACTATTATATGGTCAAGACTCTTCTCGATTTCCTCCCTATAAAGCGCGGAGGCCACACCGGCCGCTTCAGCCAGAACGAGCGGGATTTCGGCCTGTCGGTCCTGAGCCTGTGCGGCCGTCTCCCCGACATTGACCGCGAGGGAGAGTGTAGCCGTGAAAACAATGCTACCTTTGACAAACTTATGCGCGATTTCAGGAACGCTCCCATCCCGTTTGCAATGGAGCTGTTTCTCTGACCCGGCGCCGCCAGTGATGGCGTAAATCGTCGCCTTTTTTTTTACTCTATACCGAGCCGCGGCCATGTCGTAATTTTGCATCGTGAAACAAAACTCCTCCACAGACAGGAGTTATGAAAACTGATAACCCACGATAAAAAACTTACTGACATGACTGATTTCATCAACAACTTCCGCGCCATCCATCACTTCATCTCCGGCATCTTCGCCAACAGCCGTGGAGAGTACACCCTCACCTTCGTCCAGGACCCCGACAACCGATGGTATATCGACATGCCGTGGGACGGCAACCGCGGCAACCTCGAGATGGTTGCCGGGGCCGACGACCTCCTGTCGTTTCTCGACACCGAGGGGGCCCGTCGCGTCACCCTCCACGTCATACCCTCGGAGTCACCCATGACTGTGGGTGACCATACCGAGTTGCGCCAGCTCGACAAGTCGCTTACGGGAGGCTCACACTACGATTCGACATCGGTTGAAGGCTTCATGCGACAGACCATCTGGATATGCCCCGTAACACTTTGCGTCCTGGGCCGTTACCCCAAATATCTCTATATCAAGAAAGTCTGACCTTCGAGGCTTCTCAGCCGGCAAAGACATCGCCCGGGGCGGAGAGTAGTCCGCCCCGGAGATAGTCCGGCGGATAAAATATTGGTAATAAACTCATAAGCCATAAAAATCCCGGCAGTTATGACGGCCCTTTTCATATTCATGATTATTTCTGCGCTGCCACCCTGATGACAGTGAAATTGGTTTCAACCGACGGGCAGAAACAAAAAAATCAAAATGGCTCAAAAATGCGATAAACGGGTTGTCGGGCCGGTAGCGGAAATCATCGGCGGAGGGAAGAGATGAATGTCAGGGCTGCGGAGCGAAGAGCCCCCAAATTGAAGGGGCTCCTCAGGCCGGCGGAGAGGAGCCAGCGGGCACGGCGCCGCAGGAAGGCCCTCAGGCGTGGGGAGCTGACTGAGTAGCGCCGCGCGAGAGTGGCGGTGCAGAAACCCGTGGCTGAGTAATAATCTATGGCCCGGCTCCTGCGGGCGGGATTGCTCACGCTCGATGCCCCTACGGTATATGCCAGAGTCACCGCCGGGATGTGTATTGCATCGCCGGCATCAAGGAGGGCCATAAGCGTAGGGAAGTCCTCGCAGCCGAAACTCCGATTGAAAATCATCTCCGGCCGGCGCCCGAGGGCCCCGACTATGACCGAGCGGCGATATAAGGCCGCAGATAGATGGACCGGCAGCGGATTGACATGGGCCAGCATAGGCTCCATAAGCTTGCGCCCGGCGATGATCTCTACCCTCTTTCCGGAACATACCGTGTCGATATCCCCCGCGACTTCCCGCCCCGGAGGGATGGTGATATAATCTGTAAAAGCGAGGGTCGACTCAGGGTAGCGGTCAAGGAGGCCGGTAAGGACCCGGAGCCGGTCGTTTCCGAGCCAGCAGTCATCGCCCGCACAGTCGGTGACATATCTGCCCCTACACTGAGCGAGGGTGGAAAAATAATTGGCCACCAGCCCCTTGTTAGGCTCCGGAGGGAGGAGACGGATGCGGCTGTCGGCGGAGGCGAGGGTCTCCAGACGCGCCCGGGTGGAGTCGGAAGAGGCATCGTCGCCCACCACTATCTCCATCCTGTAAGGGCCGGTATCTTGAGCAAGAATGCTTCGGAGCGCCCGCTCCACGGTGTCTTCCTGATTATAGGTCAGGAGGATGACAGAGATGTCTATGTCGTGGGCGTGGCTGGTCATTGGCTGAGGGCTGAAAAATAATCGGCGAGGGCGCTCATGGCACGGTCGTTGCCACCACCCCGGATATTTTCCCCGGCGAGGCCTTTCTGCCAGTCAAGGCCGGGGATTGGGATGAAGTCGTCGCCCAGCGGGTCGGGAGTCAGGGCGCGGACCACCTGGATGTCGCCCCTGAGCTCCATAGCCTTAAGCCATAGATCGTCGGCTCTGGGCGCAAGGGCCATGAAGAGGCCCTCGTCAGTGGTCTCCGGCGGCAGGAAGCCCGGAGGGTATAGGATGCCCCCGCAGCCGATGGCAACATTGAGCGGCGATGGGTCGGTGGAGCTGCTGAGATGCCATTTCTTATAAGGGAGGATGGCGCCGGAGGGCGAGAGTGCGATGCGGCGCATACGGTTGGCTACTATCGCGCGGGGCATCTCGGCATGGCGCCGCATCAGCCTGTCGATGAGGTCAAAATCATAGATGCAGTCGTCGTCGACGGTGATGATTACCGCCCGGGGATACTCTCTCAGCGCCGGGATAATCTTCTTGTAAGAGAGGAGGTCGGAGCAGAAACGCAGCTCCAGACCCCGGGCCTCGAGGAGGCGGAGCGACGCGGGTATATTGTCTCGCTCTGACTCGGCCAGCCAGAGGATGATGCGGTGGGCGCGGCGGCTCTGCCGCATGAGAGAGGCGATGGTGAGATAGACCGTCATCAGGCGCGGGCCAAACGACGTGAGCGACACTATGATCTCATCCTCCTCTTCTGCGCGGGAGGCGACACCCATCTCGCGGCTGCGCAGGCTCTCCTCAAGGATGGGACGCAGGGCAGCAAAAGCCTCGGCCTCGCCGAGGACATCAGGGAGGCCGGCGAGGGCATGTAAGCGGCGGATGATACCTTTGAGTGTCATTTCCCGACAAAGATAATTATTTTTTGACTATCTTTGTGGCTTGACTGAAATAAAGTATGATTACGCTCATTATCCCGGTCAAAGACCGCCGGCACCTCATCACGCGCACTCTCGACTCGGTGGCCGCGCAGACGCGCCTCCCCGACCTTCTCGTCATTGTCGATAACGGCTCTTCCGACGACACTCCGGCCATTGTGTCAGAGTGGGCGGCCGCCCACCCCGGCATCAATACCATCATCGGCCGGGAGGAGAAGCCGGGAGCTTCGGCTGCACGCAATCGCGGTGTGGTCTTGGCCCGCGAGGCCGGGATGACCGACTCCGATACCATCCTCTTCTTTGACTCCGACGACATCATGCTTCCCTCTCATATCGGGCGCATTGCGGAGGCTATGGACCGGAGCCCCGGGACTGACCTGCTCTATTTTGACCTGGCGATACGCGACGACTGCGGCTGGACCACCGTCAAGAGCGTCTCGGGCGAGGCCCCTCTGATGAGGGAGCAGATTTTTCATTCGGCCCTGGCCACACCTCGCTTTGCCGTCAAGGCCGGCTTGCTGCGCCGCGCAGGTGGCTGGGATGAGGAGCTGCAGCGCTGGAACGACTATGAGCTCGGCATCCGTCTGATCCTCGAGGCCGCGTCGCCTCTGAAGCTCTGCGGCGAGCCTACGGCGGTGTCGCTTCCTCAGCCGGAGTCGATTACCGGCACATCTTTCGCCAAAGATGCCGCGGTCCTTGCTCTCGCCCTCGACAAGGGGCGCCGGGCTCTCGCAGCGGCCGGGCGCACTCAGGATCTGCGCTACTTAGCGGCCCGACGGGCCATTGTGGCCGCTCTCCTCGCCCGCGAAGGGGATGCTTCAGATAGCGGGAAGATGCTCGCAGAGGCGCTCGAAGGGCGCTCCGGACGCGATATTCTGGCTCTGCGATTAGCTTACTTGGCCACTCTCACCACCGGCCGCGGGGGAGCGGCTATAGCCTCCCTCCTCCTTGCTCCCAAACGCCCCAAGGCGCCGGGGAAACGCTGAAAGGTCAATCGGCTACCGGCCCTATCAGCTTGCGGCCTCCGGCGGCAATATGGATGCCGCGGCGTGGCGCCTTGTCATCCACCCTGCGCCCCAGGAGATCATACCACTGATCTACGGGCTCCGAGACATCAGCCGACGGCCCGGCAGCGGCTCCGCTTTTGGCAAAACTGCATATGATGGCCAGCGCCTCGGTGGCGCGCCCGGTGGAGGAGTCGAAGAGCGGAGCGTTGTACCATCCGCTCAAGGTAGTGTTATAGGCGTTATATTCCATCCACCACCATAGTAGGCCGTTGACGCGCGGATGCTTCTCGAGGGTGGCCACGAGGTCGCGGGCAAAAGCAGCCTGACCCTCCTCGCTGACCGGATGCTCAAGCTCCGTCGTGGAGCCTCCCATGGCCCATTTGTAGGGGAAGCCGGTCTCGACTATCATAATGTCTTTATCAGGGAAATCGGTCTCGGCCTCGGTGACAGCCTCTGAAAGCTGGGCCATAGTGCCGTGATAATAAGGATAATAGCTCAGGCCGATGATGTCGTAGTCGATTTCCAGTTCATCCATGCGGCTATAGAAATTGCGCTGCACGGGTATATCGGCCGTGCGCTCGGTCTGGAGGATGATTTTCGCATCCCGACATTCGGCGCGGCAGGCCGAGATGGCGCTTCGCAGCAGAGCGCCCAGACGCTCCCAGTTGTCGTCGGAGCCGATAAAGGTCTTTTTGAGCGAGGCCTCGGGAGCTCCATACGGTCCCCAGAGCATACCGAAACTGATCTCATTTCCGGGCTGAATAAAGTCGGGAGCGGCCCCTGCGCTGACGAGGGCTTCGAGGCAGCGTCGGGTATAGGCTCCGACGGAGTCACAGAGCTCCTCGTCGCCGAGCGATGCCCATCGGGCGGGAGTCCACTGCTTGCCCGGGTCGGCCCAGGTGTCGGAATACATGAAGTCAAGCATCAGAGCCATGCCGGCATCCTTTATGCGGCGGCAGAGGGGGATGATCATCTCGAGGTCCTGACACGCGTTGGGGTCGCGATCGGCCCCTGTATAAGCCTGAGGGTCAACAAAGAGGCGCACTCTCATTATGTTCATTCCCTCCTCGCGGCAATATGCCAGGAGGTCGGAGACAGGCGTCCCCTCCGGGGTCTTATACTGCGCCCCGGCCTCTTCATAGAGCGGGAGCAACGAAATATCGCCGCCGACATAACGCTGAGCGGCAGCCGCCAGGGCCGCCATTGCGGCCACGACCATCATCAGGGCTAATCGTTTCATAGATCAGAATGCGTTTTTCTCGCCGCGGAGGGCGTTGATCACGGTGCGCACCATGATCTTGAGGTCGAGGAGAGCGCTCCAGTGCTCGATATACCACACATCATATTTCACCCGCTTTTCCATCTGCCAGAGCTCTTTGGTGGCGCCTCTATAGCCATTGACCTGGGCCCAGCCGGTGATACCGGGCTTCACCATATGCCGGAGCATATATTTGTCGATGAGGCGCGAATATTCCTCGGTGTGGGAGAGCATATGCGGTCGGGGCCCGACGAGGCTCATATGGCCCACAAAGACATTCCACACCTGTGGGAGCTCGTCGATGGAGGAGCGGCGCAGGAAGTCGCCCACGCGAGTCTTGCGGGGGTCGTTTTCGGTGGCCTGACGGGTGTCGGCTTCAGTGTTGACGCGCATGGTCCTGAACTTGAGGCACTCAAATTCACGGCCGAGATAGCCAGTCCGCTTCTGGCGGAAGAATATCGGCCCCGGAGATGACAGCTTGATGGCTATGCCCACCGGTAGGAGCACCAGAGGCGACATGATCAGACACAGGCCCGAGAGCGCCACGTCGAAGGAGCGCTTGATGGCCCGGTTGGTGAAGCTCCGCAGCGGATTGCGCAGGAATGATATGACCGGCATGGAGCCGAGGGCTGTCAGTTCGCAGCTGCGGTTGACATAAGGGCTCAGGCGCGGGACATAATAGAGCTGCACCATAGCGTCGTCGGCTATGTCGATGACGCGCTTCATCGTCTCCTGATCGTCGCCCGAGATGGCATAGAAAATCTCGCGGGCGCCATTGTCGGCTATAAAATCCTTCAGCTCAGCAATGCGGCCGATGTGAATATTCTCCGGAAGATCGGGAGCGGGATTGTCGTCAAACATTCCCATTACCTTATAGCCGAAGCCATAGTCGGAATTGATCTCGTCGAGGAGGCGGCGGGCGGTGGAGCCGGTGCCGATAATCACCACTCCCGAGAAGTTGCCACCCCGCCGGCGGTAGGCCTTGAGGGCCATACGCGATATGGCCCAGAAGAGCGGAAAGGCCACTAAGAGGAAGCCGTAGAAGACTGCGAATGTCTGCCAGCGGATATGGTCGATGCCCACGAAATAGAGGGCCGAGATGAAGAGCAGGGCGTGGGCTCCGACGGCCCGCAGGGCGTTGGCCACCACGTGGTCCATCTGTATCGTGCGGCTCTTATGGGTCTGGCTGAGCCAATAGGCTATGGGAATATAGACGAGGTTGGCCAGGAGCCACACGGTGCGGCTCCGCTCCTCGACAAGGGATGGCTGAAGCCATCCCGTGACGAGAAATGCGATATTGATTATGCCGAAGTCAAGGGCGGTGAGGATATGGTGGATATACCGGCCATAGCGCCCTTTCTGCAAGATTGCTGCCAACTGGAGTCAGAGGGTGGAGAATGACGAGTGAAAGGATGGGAGGGAGGAGAGAGGGGGGGGTATCACTCTTTGCGGGCCGAGTCGATGGCGGCCAGCTTCTCTACAAGAGCCGCGATGTCGTCGCGCAGGCTCTGCATCTTGCGTTCCATCTCGCGGAGCATGGCGTCGCCGCTCTTGCTCTTGGAGTTGAGGAAGCCCATATTGTTTTCATAAGTCTGGAGCTCGGAGCGGCGCTGCTCCAGGGCGCGGGCAATGCGCTCGCGGTCGCGGCCCGAGGCGGTCTCGGGCTTCACGTCGCCAAAGGTGCGGGCCTCGCGGCGCTGGCGGCTCTCGTTGATGTCGAGTTTGTCGAAGAGCTCGCCGACAACGGTGCGATATGCCTCCTGGAGCTTATCTTTCTCGCGGAAGGGCACGAAGCCGATGGTCTGCCACTTGGCACGGAGCTCGCGGACGGCGGTGACAGCCTCGGCGCGGGGTGTGGCGCTATCCTCTGAGTTGAGGGCCTTGAGGGCATCGAGGATCTCGCGCTTGGCGCGGAGATTGGCGCGCTCTTCCGAGCGGGCGTCGGTCACCTCTTTCTTCTTGCGGTCAAAGAAGTAGTCGCAGGCGCTCTGGAAGCGGTGCCAGATGGCATCGCTCTGACGCTTGGCCACCGGGCCGATGGTCTTCCACTCCTTCTGTATCTTTACCAGCTCGTCGGTGGTCTTGCGCCAGTCGGTGCTGTCCTTAAGGGCTTCGGCGCGCTCGCAGAGGGCGGTCTTCTTGGCCAGGTTGTCAGAGAGCTCATCCTTCATGGATTTGTAGAAGGCGGCCTTGGCGGCGAAGAAGCGGTCGCAAGCCTCGCGGAAGCGGTTGAAGAGAGCTGAGTTGACCTTGCGGGATGCGAAGCCTATGCCCTTCCACTGAGCCTGAAGGTCAAGCACCTCCTTGGTGAGGGTCTCCCAGGCGGAATAGGTCTGAGCATGGGCAAATTCGATGGCTTCGGCCTTGTTGCAGAGCTCAGTCTTGGCCTCCTCATTGGCCTTCTCGCCGGCCTTGCGCTCTTCAAAGAAGGCTTGATAGCGCTTGTTGATGATGGCTGAGGCGTCTTTGAAGCGGGCCCAGGTCTCCTCGCGGATCTCTTTGGCCACGGGGCCGGTCTCGCGCCATTTCTCGTGGAGGTCCTGAAGGCGCTTGAATGAGGTGACTATATCGGCGGCCTCATCTTCGGCCATACGGGTGGCCTCGTCGATGATGAGCTGCTTCTCGGCAAGGTTTTTCTTGAAGTCGTAGTCGCGAAGCTCCTTATTGACCTTCCACTGGTCATAGAAGTGCTCTACGGCCTCCTGATATTTCTTCCATATCTCGGCGGCTTTGGGGGCGGGCACTTCGCCCACGGCCTTAAACTCCACCTGGAGGTCTTTGACGCGATTATAATGGCGATTGACATTATCGGTGTCGGAGCTCATGGTCATAAGCTCGTCGATGATGGCCTGCTTGCGGGCCAGATTGGCCTCGCGGGCGGCCTCCTGCTCGGCGCGGAGGGCGGCCTTCTTCTCCTTGATCTCATTGAGGAGGGCCTTGACATCCTCTTCGTCGGGGTCGGTAAACGACATCGTCTCCTGCGAGCCGCCCATCTCGTCGTCCATCTCGCCGGCCACGGCTTCAGCCTCGGCGCGGGCGGTGGCCAGAAGGTCGTTGTGCTGCTGA
Source organism: uncultured Bacteroides sp. (assembly GCA_964488335.1). GTDB lineage: Bacteria > Bacteroidota > Bacteroidia > Bacteroidales > Muribaculaceae > Paramuribaculum. Next base: position 6,173 of record CAZAUV010000032.1, on the reverse strand, counting down.
TAGAAGAGCTGCTTGAGGCGCCCGACCTCATCGGCGGGGATATTGGCGGCATCTTCGGCGGCGAGGGCGCGCAGGCGGGCCATCACCTCGGGGCGGGTCATGGTCTTGGTCTCTTCAGCGCGGTCTATTTCAGCTTCGGCTTCGGCAGGTTCGTTGATAGCCTCTTCTTCGGCGGGGGTGGGGAGAGCGGCGGGAGCTTCGGGGTCGGGGGTCATGGTCACTTCGGCTTCCGCTTCGGGAGCTTTGTGGAGGTCATTCGAGTCCATACAAGAAATGGTGTTTAGGTTGAGTGATAACAGGCACCTTGCGTGGCGCCCGCCGCCGTCGGAGGTCGGGGCCCCTCGCCGGCTGCGATTTAGCGCCCAAATATATCTCGTTTTTGCGACACAGCCAAATTTTTATATCAAAAATTGCATAAAATCGCTTCTCCTTCTCCGCTTTTTCTTACCTTTGCGCGTTATTAAGCATAGAGGCCCTCCTCCGGCTTTTATCCCTCATATACCTCATAATTATTATGGCTGATTCCAATTTCATAGATTATGTAAAGATACTCTGCCGCTCGGGAAAGGGCGGCGCCGGCTCGAGGCATTTCCATCGAGCCAAATATGTCCCCAAAGGGGGCCCGGACGGCGGCGACGGCGGCCGCGGTGGCCACATCATCCTGCGCGGCAACCGCAATATGTGGACCCTCCTGCCGCTCAAATACCGCCGGCATATCTTTGCCGAAAACGGCGAGAGCGGTGGCGCAGGCCGGTCGTTTGGCAAGGATGGCCAGGACATCATCGTCGATGTGCCCTGCGGGACAGTGGTCTTCGATGCCGAGACGGGCGACTTCCTCTGCGAGGTGACCGACGACGGCGAGGAGATCAAGCTCCTACGCGGTGGCCGGGGAGGCCTCGGCAACTGGCACTTCAAGAGCGCCACCAACCGCACTCCCCGCTATGCCCAGCCCGGCGAGCCCGCTATAGAGAAGGCCGTAATCCTCGAGCTGAAGCTGCTCGCCGACGTGGGTCTCGTAGGTCTCCCGAATGCCGGCAAGTCTACTCTCCTGTCGTCAATCTCAGCTGCCCGGCCTAAGATTGCCGACTATCCCTTCACCACCATGGAGCCGCAGCTCGGTATCGTTCCTTATCGCGACAACCGCTCTTTTGTAATGGCCGACATCCCCGGCATCATCGAGGGTGCCAGCGAGGGCAAGGGTCTCGGCCTCCGCTTCCTCAGGCATATCGAGCGCAATGCCGTGCTCCTCTTTATGGTCCCCGCCGATGCCGACGACATCCGCGCCCAATATGAGCTCCTCCTTGCTGAGCTCGCGAAGTTTAACCCCCAGCTGATGGACAAGCAACGCATCCTCGCCATCTCCAAGAGCGACATGCTCGACGATGAGCTTATGGCCGAGATTGAGCCCACGCTTCCCGCCGACATTCCCCATATCTTCATCTCGGCTGTGACCGGGATGGGCCTCACCGAGCTCAAGGATATCCTCTGGGGCGCGGTTACCGACGAATCCAACCGCATCGCCACTCCCGCCATCACCCACCGGCCCCTCGACGGACACCATCGCGTCCGCGAGGAGGATGAATTTATCTTCGAGACCACTCCCGCCGCCGACGACGACTCCATTGACCCCGACAATGAGCCCAATCTCGGCCGCATGACCGACGAAGACGGCTGGGACGACTTTGATGACGATGATTATCCCGACTACTCAGATGAGGAATATGTAGAGGAAGATGATGAGCCCGACGAGGAAGACGCCACGCCACGCACAATCTATGGCGACGAGGACCCCGACGACGACATCGACCCCGCTTCTCTGACCGACGACGACTGGCGCCGGCGAGCCTTTGAGTTTGGCGAAGATGAGATTGACCCTTCAAAGCTGCCCGACGCTTGACCTCTCGCTCCCGGGCCTGACTGCCTTTGCCACGGAGCGCGGCGCCGCCGACCCCTCTGACCACTTCTCGGCCTTCAACGCCTGCGACTACACCGGCGACTCTCCCGCCCATGTCGCAGCCTGCCGCCGCGAGGCAGCCCGGGCGCTCGGACTGCAGGGGGCCGGCCGCCTTATCCTCCCGCGCCAGACCCATTCGCTCAACGTGGCCATCGTCACTGCCGCCTCCGACCCACTGACACTCACCGACATCGACGCCCTGGTGACTTCCGACACCTCGATTGCCATCGGAGTCTCCACGGCCGATTGCATCCCCCTCGTCATGGTCGACCCTGTGGCCCGGGTGGCCGCGGCGGTCCATTCCGGCTGGCGCGGCACCGCCGGGCGCATAGCCGCCCGCGCCGTAGAGGCGATGACTTCGCTCGGAGCCGCGCCCGGTCATATTCTCGCCGCCATGGGCCCCGGGATATGCCGGGATTGCTTCGAGGTTGGCGAAGAGGTGGCCGATGCTTTTGCTGAAGCCTTTCCGGGAGCCGACGGCATCATCCTGCGCTGCCCGGGCGAGAAGCCCCATATCTCCCTTCACCGCGCCATCACGGTTACTCTCGTTGACGCCGGGGTGAGCCCCGGAGCCATAAGTTCTGCGGCTCCCTGCTCCCGGTGCAATCCGGAGCGCTTCTTCTCGGCCCGGCGCCTCGGCATCCGCTCGGGGCGCACTCTCACCGCCTGCCGTCTCGCGCCGACGGAGGGCTGACACATCCCTCCGCGGGGAGGAATAAATGTTAAATCTCACCGATTTCTATTTACACATTTTAACGCTGATTTAACACATACTATGGGGATTTAGATGGCTCAACAATTTTTAGTTAATTTTCACAAAACGGGCTATGCCGCTACCAATCAGTGCGTTATACCGATGCTGGCGTTACAATTCGTTGACATTATCGGGGTCTCACTATTTAGTATTTGTTTATATCAAGGTAAATTCTTAACTTTGGCAAGTGATTTATTTCAAGTGTGAATAAATCTTAACAACCCTTTGACCCTTACCAATGATGGAAACGACTCTCGTAATTTTCAAGCCCTCCTCCGTTGCCCGTGGCCTCGTGGGCACTATCCTCAGCCGCTTCGAAGCCAAAGGCCTCGCCATCGTTGGTATCAAGATGATGCAGCTCACCGAGACCATCCTCCGCGAGCATTATGCCCATCTGGTCGACCGCCCATTTTTCCCCTCCATCCTGAAGTCGATGACCGCCACTCCCGTCATTGTCCTCGCCCTCCGAGGCCGCGACGCCATTGCCACCGTCCGCCTGATGACCGGCGTCACCAACGGCCGCGATGCCCTCCCCGGCACCATCCGCGGCGACTTCTCGATGTCAAACCAGGAAAACGTCCTCCACGCCTCCGACTCCCCCGAGAGCGCCCAAGCCGAGCTCAAGCGCTTCTTCGCCCCCGGCGAGGTCATCGACTGGCAGCCTGCCACTGATTTTATCTACGCCCAAAACGAATTAAATTAACCCCTCTCCATCCCCCTCTCCCCAGCCCTCTCCGCGCCCCCTTCCTCACGTAATGAAAATCCTCAGATCCATCTATACCGCCGCGATTGCAGCCCTCGCCATCCTCGCCATCCCCTCTGTGGCCACGGCCCAGTCCAAGCTCCCCGCCAATCACGAATCAATCCATTCCGACCTCCTGGCCCATCAGCGACCCCTCGCCCTCGACATCAAGATCAATCCCGGCTCGATCCTCGAGCAGCTCCGCGCTGACGACATGCTTGACAATGAGGTGTTTAGCGACTACTGGGAGAGCCAGCTCGTCAATCCCTATGCCGGCGCCGACATCCCCGCCACAAAAGATATCGACGTGAGCTCTTTCGTGAGCCCCATGGAAAATATGCGCATCACATCGCCCTTTGGCTATCGCGCCCGCTTCCGCCGCTTCCACAAGGGCATGGACTTCGGCCTCCACGTAGGCGACACCATCCGCGCGGCCTTTGACGGCAAGGTGCGCATCTGCCGGTTTGAGCGCGGTGGCTACGGATATTACGTCGTCATCCGCCACGACAACGGCATGGAGACCGTCTACGGCCACCTCTCCAAATTTATCGTCAAGCCCGACGACCGCGTCCGCGCCGGCGACCCCATTGCCCTCGGAGGCAACACCGGTCGCTCCACCGGCCCCCACCTCCATTTCGAGACCCGGTTTATGGGCATCGCCATCAACCCCGCCCAGATCATTGACTTCGAGACGAAGACACCCCTCAAAGGCACCTTTACCTTCGACCGCGACACGCACCAGAAACAGCTCTCCTACACCCCCGCCAAGCGCACCCGCGCCAAAGCCTCAAAGACCCGCAAGCGCGCCACCGCCTCAAAGCGCTCCTCCAAAAAGAAGACCACCAAAAAGAAATAATCCGCCACGAGAGCCTAAAAGCTCACAAACAGTAGGAAATAATAAGCCCGCTTTTATATTCCACTGTTAAGGAGCTTCAGCCCCGCACCTGACCGTCTCTGCCCGCTATGCCCATTCCTCTTGAAATCCTGCGGCGAAGGATGCTCCGGCGAGCTGATTGGCACGACTACACCCTCCCATCCACCTACCTTCTTACCCTCACCAAAGCGTCCATAGTCCCCGATTTTGCGACCCTTCGCCACTCAGCGCCGTAAAGTTTCACGACCCTCTTTTACCCATTAGGCAAATTAATCAGCGACAACCTGCCTCTCCTTGCCAAATCTACACCCGGGTTGGACATCTGGCGTTATGTCATCATGCCCGACCATATACATATCCTCTTGAGAGTTGGGCAGAAACTCGACCGACATTCATGTTATTTCATCGCCGAATGGAAGCACGGCCTCACGACACTCAATGATAGCAATCCCGTCTTTGACAGCGGTTATCACGACCGGATATCCCTCTCCCGAGAGCAGACCAATCGGATGCGCGAATATATCGATGACAATCCCCGACGCGCTTGGATTAAACGCTCTAACCCCGACCTTTTCTCTTAAATTCTGCCCTTTGACCTAAACGGCGAGCAGTGGGCCATGATGGGCAATCGGTTTCTGCTCGACGACCCTCAAATCATATCTGTCAGGGCCCGCCGGGCTTTTACCGACGGGGAGCTCCAACGCGCTAAAGCCTCTTGGACTGCCACCACCGACAATGGCTGCGTCATAGCCGGCGCGTTCATCACCCCCCCCCCCATGAAAAAGAAGCGTTTAATTAAGCAATCAACGAAGGCGGCAGAATAATATTGGTCCTTCCAAACGGATTTTCACCCCGATATAAACCTCCTGGGAGGCTCTTTGACCTCTGTGCCGAAGGCCGTTTGCTAATGGTTGCCCCAGCGAACTACGCCACTACCCGCGTCATATTGACCAGACCAATTGCACGTAAGCTCAATGAACTTGCCGACACTCTGGCCACTCGCCCTTCCGAGCTCCTTGTCTCCCTGGGATAGAGCCTCAGGCTCCCCCCCACAAGTTCACGGGCGAGCCTGAGGCTCGCTTTAGGCCGCAAAATGCGGCTTCATCGGCTCGGCAGCCGCGAGGGGTGCTCGGGCGGCGGTCATTTTGTCGCTTATTTGGCGCTATCTCTTGACTATTAAGGAAGAAAAGGGGCGTTATATCACAAAAAATGACTACCTTTGCAGCCGCAAAGCGGCTTTAGGCCCCTATGCACGAGTTTCCAATCATCGCATTGTCCAAAATCCTTGCAATCATCACTATCATGCCAATCATAACCACCCCCGTAGGCCGTGCCCTTAGCCGCGTCCTCCTCCCCGTTGCCCTCATCCTCGCAACGGCCCTCCCCACCCTTGCCCAGCAACTCCCCAACTCCGACTTCGAAGGCGGATGGAATGACTATACGCCCTGGTCAAGCGGCTACACAAAAGTATATGGCAAAGCGCCCGCGGGATGGTGCATCTCTCACGTTGCCGGCGTATCGGCAGGTGGAGCTACGGAAGTCGGAAAGGATACCATTGGTTTCAATTCGTCCTCTGCCGTCAAGATTGTTAACCACGAGAACAAGATGAGGGACAGCGAAATAGTCCCGGGTTATCTCACTCTTGGTAAGCCGTGGTCTACTTCAAAGATAAAGGGCTTGGGTTCTGTATCTGATAGAGATGGGGGAACATGGGGCGGCATTGAGTTTACTTATCGCCCCGATGCTATCACTTTTATGTATCAGCGCGAAACGGGAACCCAAATAAATTATAATTCTCACGTATTCTATGTTTAATTCCAAATAAAATTGGGATTTTTTTGTTTTAAGA
>CAZAUV010000031.1:0-19791 GCA_964488335.1 uncultured Bacteroides sp. | reverse complement strand
CATGTCAAGAGCCGATTCATATTTCAAAACATCGCTCTCCGCTTCTTTCATCGCGGCAAGAGTCACAGCATTTGGCTCATGATATGCAGCTTCAAGAAGAAGCGTCTCGACATAATTATTGAGACTGCGATTTTGGCGTTTTGCAAGTTCCTTTAGCCTCTCTATGAGTCCTACTGAAAGTCTGAAACTCTGATTTTTCTTTAATGCTATATCCATATACGTATCATATTATTTATCATTGCAAAGTTAATATAAATATATTACAATAACAATACTTCTACAACATAAGTTACACTAAGATCAAATTTGATATAGACAAGAAGGAATTTTTTCAGACAGCCATCATCCAGGCCCACTTTTTTCACCGGCGCTTCATGATGACCCATATGACCACCGGGACACCTATGAGCGACGTAACGGCATTGATGGGGAGAACAGTCTCGGAGGGCACCACGGCCAGCAGGCAACAGAGGAGAGCCACGGCGCTGCCGCTCAGGATGGTGGCGGGGAGGAGGATGGCGTGATTGTCGGTGCGGACTATCATCCGGGCGATATGCGGCACTGCAAGCCCCAGGAAGGATATGGGGCCGCAGAAGGCGGTGACTGTAGCGGTCAGGAGGCCGGTAGCCACCATCAGCAGATTGCGGGTCAGCAGCAGGTTGACGCCTAAGTTACGCGCATAGTCATTGCCCAGGAGAAGGGCATTGAGAGGCTTGATGAGCGCTGCCGCCAGCACGAGACCGGCTATCACCGCTCCGCTGAAAAGCGGGAGCTGGGAGGGTGTCACGGAGCTGAAGGTGCCCATCCCCCACATCACATAGTTATGCACTCCCTGGGAGGAGGCCGAATAATTGAGAATCATTATCACCGATGATGCGAAATAGCCCACCAGGATGCCGGCAATGAGCAGCATGAGGTCATTGCGCAGCAGGGAGGAGAGGAGCAGGAGGATGCCCATCATGGCCATGGCTCCGACAAAAGCTCCGAGCATCACCGCCGCATAGCCGCTCACGGCGAGACTCCCGATACCGATGGCGCCACCGGCAAAAAGCATCACCAGGGCCACGCCGAGCGAGGCTCCGGAGCTGATGCCCAATATCGACGGACCTGCCAGCGGATTGCGGAAAGCTGTCTGGAGCAGCAGGCCCGCCACCGAAAGGGCGCCCCCGGCGAGGAGCGCCGTAACGGCCTGAGGCAGCCGGCTCTCCAGGATGATGAAGCGGGCGGCCCCCTCGGAGCCGCTGCCAAGGAGGACATCTATGACCGCGGCCGGCGCTATCGCCACCGACCCGAGGAAGATATTGAGGATAAAGAGGATGAGAGTCAGGCCTCCCATCACTGCAAATCGCCGGCCCATCTATGAAATAGTTAACGAGACACAGGGGTTAAAGAGATACAAAGGTAATCATATTATTGCTAAATGAGAGGAATATTTTTGTAATTTTGCACCGGTAACACCATTCATCACCCTTCACCATCCCATGATTACCCTCATCACAGGCGGACAGCGCTCCGGCAAGAGCCTCTATGCCGAGCAGATGGCCCTCGAGGCATACCCCGCGCCCTACTACCTGGCCACCGCCGGGGTGGAAGACGATGAGATGGCCGAGAGGGTCAGACTCCACCGCGCCCGCCGGGGCCCGCAATGGCACAACGTCGATGCGCCACTCCACCCCGAGGAGGCCGCGATAGAGCCGGGGGCCACGGTGCTCCTCGACTGTATCACCATGCTGGCCACCAACCGGTTTTTTGAAGCGGGCGAAGACAAGGACAAGGCCTTGGAAGGTGTGATTGCATCGCTCGACAGCCTCTTCAGCCGCGAGGCCGATTTCATCATAGTCACCGGCGAGATAGGCCTCGGAGGCATCTCGGCCAATCCGCTCCAGCGCCAGTTTACCGACCTCCTCGGCGCCATCAACCAATGGATAGCCGCCCGCGCCGACAGTGTGGTGATGATGGTGAGCGGCATCCCCCTTAAACTCAAGTAACTCCCCCCGCCCTGCTATGGACTTCAATATTTCCCCGGTAGACCAATCTCTCCTCCCTTCAATCATCGACAAAATCGACAGCCTGACCAAGCCTAAGGGCTCATTAGGCAAGCTCGAGACCTTAGCCCTGAGACTGTGCCTCATACAGCAGACTCTCACCCCCGAGCTCTGCAAGCCTCACAATATCCTCTTCGCCGCCGACCACGGCATCGTAGATGAGGGGGTGACAGTGTCGCCCAAGGAGGTGACATGGCAGCAGCTTAGCCACTTCTCGCGCGGCGGCGCCGGCATCAATTTTCTCTGCGAGCAGCATAGCTTCAATCTCGTCCTTGTCGACTCGGGCGTAGACTATGACATACCCTCGGGCCGGGGCATCATCGACATGAAGATGGGCCGGGGGACGCGCAACTTCCTCCATGGGCCGGCGATGACCCTCGAGGAGCTTGAGACCTGTCTGGAACGGGGCGCAGAGGTGGTGAATCAGGTCCACGACTCCACGGGCTGTAACATAGTGAGCTTCGGCGAGATGGGGAGCGGCAACACATCGGCCTCATCGATGTGGATGCACCTGCTGACCGGCATAGACCTCGATCTCTGCATCGGCGCTGGCGCGGGCCTCGACACCCCCGGCATCAGCCACAAGCGTGATGTCCTCCGCCGCGCTTTGGCCAATTATGCCGGCGACGGCTCGGTCAAGAGCTATATGGCATGGTTTGGCGGCTATGAGATGGCTATGGCCGTGGGGGGAATGCTCCGCGCTGCCGAGCTCGGGATGATCATCGTCGTCGACGGCTTTATCATGACAGCCTGCATCTTGGCCGCCTCCAGACTCTACCCAGCCGTGCTCGACTATGCCATCTTCGGCCATCAGGGGGATGAGAGCGGCCACAAGATGATGCTCGAGGCTCTTGGTGCCGACCCAATCCTCCATCTTGGACTCCGCTTAGGCGAGGGGAGCGGCGCGGTCTGCGCCTATCCCATCATCGACTCGGCCGCGAGGATGATCACCCGGATGGACCGCTTCGGTGATGCCAACGTAACCCGCTATTTCTGAGCCTCCGACGCTATGGACAGGTTAAAAGCCGCCCTGATTTTCTTCACCCGACTGCCGCTCTGGAAGGTCTGCTCCCCCAAGATAGAGTCATTTAGCCATATCGTAGCGTTCTGGCCTCTCGTCGGCTGGCTCTCGGGCGGACTGACGGCCCTTCTCCTTATGGGCTTAGGGAGTATCCTCCCGTGGGCCATAGCCGTTGTACTCGCTCTTGCCGGTCGGCTCCTGCTGACCGGGGCGTTGCACGAAGACGGCCTCGCCGACTTCTTTGACGGCTTTGGCGGCGGAGGCGATAAGGCGCGCATCCTCGCCATCATGAAAGACTCGCATATAGGCACCTACGGCGTCATTGCCCTCATCTTTTACATACTGCTGACAGCAGCCACCCTCTGGTCGCTCGGGTCCCGGATTGCCCCCTGGGCAATCTTTGCCGCCGACCCCCTGAGCAAGGGGCTCGCCGCTCAGCTGACCAATTTCCTCCCCTATGCCCGAACCGAAGGAGCGAAAAACGGCATCTCTTACTCCCGCATGGGTGCGGGGATGCTCACCCTCTGCATCGCATCGGCCATTATTCCGGCGGCATTGGCTATCGTATATGAGGGTTGGGCCTTCGGCTTATCAGCATTATTTGCCTATGGCACACTCGCCATCCTTATATGGCTGATGTGGAGAAAGATTGGGGGATATACCGGCGACTGCTGCGGCGCGACGGCCCTCCTCTGCGAGCTGACATATATCCTCGCCCTGTCAGCCCTGATCAGGCTATAGGAGTGCGGCGAGAATGAGCGCCGCCAGCTCGGCCCGGCGATTGACGGCTACGGCCTTAACCATATCGGAGCGAGTTAGCTCGCGGCTGTTGAAGCCTATAAACGGCTTGTAGACCGATTGGCCGAAATAGTCGTGGGGACCTCCGAAGCGGCAGTCGAGTATGCCGGCGAGGGCCGCCTCGGGCCAGCCGCTGTTGGGGCTCGCATGCTGAGGACCGTAGCGCACGATAAATCTGATAAGGCCGGGGCGTCCGGCCACAAGTATCATCAGCAGAGCCGTGAGCCGCGCGGGGATATAGTTGGCGATGTCGTCGAGACGTGCGGCCACGGTGCCGAAGCGTCCATAGCGCTCATTGCGGTAGCCTATCATCGAGTCGAGGGTGTTGACCATCTTATAGGCCATCATGCCCGGGAGGCCGAGCAGAGCATACCAGAAGAGGGGGGCTACCACGCCGTCGCTGAGGTTTTCGGCGAGGGTCTCGAGGGCGGCTGTCAGCACTTCTTTGCGCGAGAGTGCGGCGGTGTCGCGACCTACGATGCGGCTCACCTGCCGGCGCCCCTCGTCGAGGGAGCGATCGGCAGCCTCAAAGACAGCCCTCACCTCGCGGACGAGGGTGGTGCCGGCAAGGCAGAAAAACACTCCGATTATCTCCACACCCATCTTCACTGCCGGATAGGGCGAGAGGAGGGAAAGCAGTCCATAGACGGCACCGAAGACTGCGGCAACGAGCCCGAACGCCATCAGAGCCCCCTTAGTCCGCCGCAGGCGACCCTTGTTGAGGAGCTTTTCAAGCCGGGAAATCACCTTGCCGAAGGCCACAACGGGGTGGGGCAACCACGAAGGGTCGCCAAAGAGCAGGTCAAGGAGCCAGCCGCCGATGAGCGGGATGCGGGAAATCAGGAATCCAACCATCTCTTTACTTCGCTTATGAGCAAATCATTTTCAGCAGCAGTCTGAGCTGCCACGCGGAAATACTCCGGCCCGAGACCCTCGAAATTTGAGGCGTCGCGGATAAGGATACCGGCGCTTCCCACCAGGGCCTCCTTAAGCCCGGCGGCGCTCCCGCGCGGGAGTCGGCAGAGGATGAAATTGCAGTCGGTGAGGCTCACTCCGATGCCGAGCTCCTCAAAGGCCGCTTTTATCCTGAGGGCCTCGCTATTGAGCCCCGTGCTCGCGATGGGGTAGTCGGATATATGCTCTAAAAGATACAGAGCCGCCTTGATAGCGGGGCCGTTGACACTCCAGGGTAAGCGAAAGCGTTTGACTTTCCCGAGTAGCTTTACGGGGCCTATCGCATATCCGATGCGGAGGCCGGGGATGGCAAAGCGCTTGGTAAGCGAGCTGAGCACAATGACATTGGAGCGCGACGAAATATCCTCTGTGGCTACAACAGGCTCAGCGGTATAGTCGGCATAGGCTTGGTCGATGATGAAGGTCATTGAGGGGTGGCCGTCGATTATCCTGAGGAGATCGACGCGAGGGATTACAGAGCCCGTCGGATTATTGGGATTGCATAGCCAGACCATATCCATCGACAAAGGCAGATTATCGAGGTCCGGGATAAAAGTGATGATATGGTCATTGGCCAGCGCGGCATCCTGATATTCCCTGAAGGTGGGGGCCACTATGGCGGAACGCGCCCCGGTGAAAGCCCGGGCAAGGAGATATATAGCCTCGGTTGCGCCATTGGTGACCATCACCGCCGAAGGGTCAATGCCGTGGAGAGCGCCGAGGGCCTTCTCCACCGAGCGGGGCTCCGGTTCGGGATAGCTGTCGATGGCCGAGGTGTCGGCCGCCAGGTGAGCCATGAGCGGCCTGTGGTCAAAGGCCGCGTGGATGTTGGTGCTGAAATTATGCTTGATCCTGCCGCCGTAGCGCCAGAGGTCGTCGCCATGTCCGTCAATCATCAGTCAGTCATTATTTTATAAAGGGCCTCGATATCTATATATCTGCGCAATCGGTCAGCCAAGAGGTCATATTGAGCATCTTTGAACGAGGCATAATCTATCCCGGCCTTGACCGAGGTGAATGGCGCGAGGATGCGGTCAATGACCGGGGCATTGTCGAGGATGCCGTGGATATAAGTTCCGAAAGAGCAGCCGTCGGGAGCGAGACATCCGTCAGGCTCATCCTCGGGTGTGATGAGGCACAGGGGTTGAGCACCCTCCTCGAGGCGCGTGGAGCCCATGTGTATCTCATAGCCTTTAAGGCCGCTTGCCTCACCGTCGGCAAGCGCGAAGGTCACTGAGCGCGTCACCTTGCGGGGGGTCATCTCGGTGTGACACCGGAGGATGCCAAGGCCGTCTGCCCGACAGACCTCCCCCTCGACCCCCGTAGGGTCGCTTATAGAGAGCCCCATCATCTGATAGCCTCCGCAGATACCTATTACTGTCTTTCCCAGGCGATTGGCTATCATGATAGCATCGGCCATCCCCGAGCGGCGCAGGGCCGCGAGGTCGGAGATGGTGGCCTTGCTCCCCGGCAAGATGATGAGGTCGGCTTCGGGGAGGGCCGAGGGGGTGTCGGTGTAGTAGAGATTTACCTCGGGGTGTTGCTCGAGAAGGTTGAAATCGGTGTAGTTGGAGATATGAGGTAGCATCACCACCGCCACATTTATCTTGCCCGGCTCGGGATGATGCTTTTTCTTGGCGAGGGCCACCGAATCCTCCTCCTCAATATGGATGTCGGGCATAAAGGGGACTACTCCAAGTACCCTCACTCCGCATATCTCCTCCATCATCTGCCGGCCCCGCTCAAAGAGGTGGAGGTCGCCGCGAAACTTGTTGATGATTATCCCCTTGATGCGGGCGCGGTCGTCGGGGCTCTGGAGCATAATGGAGCCGAAGACCGAGGCAAACACTCCTCCGCGGTCGATGTCGGCCACGAGAATCACGTCGGCGTTGGCGTATGCGGCCATCGGCATATTGACAATGTCATTTTCCCGGAGGTTGATTTCGGCGATGCTCCCGGCTCCCTCCATCACGACAGGATTGAAACGCCCGGCAAGGCGGTCGAAGGCCGCTCTCACCTCGCGGCGTAACTCTCCGCGCCCCTCGCCCCGGAAATAGGAGTAGGCGTCAGCATTGCCTACGGCCACGCCGTTGAGCACCACCTGCGAGCGTTTTTCCCCGGTGGGCTTCAGCAGGAGGGGGTTCATATCTGTCGAGCACGCAACGCCGCAAGCCTCGGCCTGGACGGACTGTGCGCGCCCTATCTCGCGCCCGTCGGGGGTGGCCGACGAGTTGAGGGCCATATTCTGAGCCTTGAACGGCGCGGGGCGAAAGCCGTCTTGCCTGAAGATGCGGCAGAGACCGGTGGCGATGAGGCTTTTGCCTACGTCGCTTCCGGTCCCGGCAAGCATAATGGGGTGGAGAGGGCTGGTCATCGGGGTGAAAGAGCGACGAAATAACGGGCCGGAGATGTGATGCCGGTCTCGGGATGGACCACCGAGATGATGTCGGCCAGGACTATCTGGGGGTGGAAGGGCATCACGTCATAGAGGTCGCGCACCGAGGTGTTGCAGCCATATATCCGTCCTTTGCTCCAGGGGCCGAGACGGCGATAGACTGGGCTCTCCTTGTCGAGATCGGCAAGGGTCAGCGGCCCGGGGAGATTGTAGCGGATGAGCCATATATCAGCATCATGGGCGCGGTCGAGGGCCTGCTCGGGCGATACGGGAGCGCTTCCAGCGCGGTCGATATAGTCATAGGGGTTTTCGGCACCGGCGTCGGCGAGCATGCGCCCCATGGTGGAGCGCCGGCCGGGTACATTCCACACTCCCCCGAAGAGTCGGTCGAGGATCACGCGGGGGCGTGTCGAAGCTCCGGCCGCCTTGTCGCGTAATCTATTATATTCAGCTGCCGTGGCCTCAAAGATGGAGTCGGCAAGCCTCCCCTCCCCCACGAGACGGCCGAAGAAACGCATCCATTCGGCGCGGGCCAGAGGCGACTCCTCCATGTAATCGGCACACTCGATGAGGGGAATGCCGAGAGCGCCGAGCTTCCCCTGGCCGTTGTTGTCATCCATCGATGAGAAGAGCACTCCGTCGGGCTTCAGCGAGATTATTTTCTCAAAATCTGGCGACATGGGATTGCCGCAGTTGACAATCCGGCCTTCGGCGAGGCCTTTGACCACGAGAGAGTCGTGGATATATTCTACTCCGCAGGCACCGGCTATGAAGCCTGAAGCCCCGAGCTCCGACAGCAAGGCGTTGTGGGTGGCAGAGTAGACCACGGCGCGCCGCAGAGGCACTTCGACTATAGTCGCTCCATCATCGGGCAGCCCCTCGCGCGAGCTACCCGAGGGGAGGAGGATATAGCGGGCGAGGGTCCGGGGGGTATCCCAGGGATTGCGGAGGACGACGGAAGTAAACGATCCGTGGTCGACCATAGTGATATTGCGGGCATAACTCATCTCTATGGTATCGCCCCGGGCGACCGACAGGGCGGCGGTGCCTCCCCCTCCGCAGCCGCAGAGGATGGAGAGCGCCGTCGCTATCGTGACAGAAAAAAAAGAGGTCTTGTTCAATGCCGGTCAATTGAAGTTGAAGAAGATGAAGGCCGGACCTACCCCGACTTCGTAGCGCCGGAGCATCTTGCCGCCGTCAGTATATCGGCATGCATAGCCGGGAAGGGAATAACCGGCGCGGCCGCCGTCGAGGATATAGGATGTGATGATGATATTGTCGTTGATGGGGTCGGCGGCAATCTCTACCGGCGAGTCAACATAAGTGTCAGGGGTCCAGGGGGCGAGGGTCCGGGTGGTGAGGTCATAGGTCATATACTTCACGTCGGAGCCAAAAGCGCCGTAAGGTGCATCTGCCATATAGACCTTCTTGCCGCTGATGGTCAGGAGCGATGCCTCGGCAATCTCGGTAGACTCCCCTGTCGAGGTAGACACCTGATAGATCTTTGAGGCCACATCGGCGTAGTTGCCCTTGCAGAGGAGGAAGAGGTCAGTGCCGTTGGTGACAAACTTGCCGGGATTGAGGCCCACTGTCAGGGTCTTCCTGACGGTGAAGCTCCTGATGTCTACGACCGAGGCTGTGGTGCCGTAGCCCACCTGATAGTTCATGCCGTCGGAATTGGGCACATAGAGGTCGTCGCCCACGAGGGCCATAGTCTCAGGGTTGGGGCCCACCTTTACATTGCCGTCGATGGCGAGCGAGATGGTGTCGAGGCGGCTGACATAGCCGTTGAACATACTCAGATAGACCTTGCCGCCATGAGTGACCATGGAGCGGGGGCTCTGACCCTCATTGGCCGAGAGCGATATCTGCTTTATGAGTTTCATCGTGGTCTTGTCGACGACATTGATGACGTTTGACTCATACAGGCCGATATAGAGTTTCGAGCCATAGATTGCCGCACACTGGGGTGTATTGCCGATGCTCATGCCACCATTGGCGTTCTGAAACATATTCTGGGAGGCTGCGTCGGTGGCATAGTCGATATAGGTAAGCGAGCCCTCGATTTTGTTTCTCAGATTGCCCTGATTGAGCACGAAGGCTCCGGAGGAGATGGTGGGCACGTCGGGGTTGACGGGCCGGGGATCGTCATCGTCGCCGCTGCATGAGGCGAGACCGAGGATAAGGGCCGGAAGGATCAGACCCTTGATGATGAGCTTGTTCATTGATATGGTGGATTACAGTTGAAATTTCAGTGTCATGCGCCACGACCGCCCCGGCATAGGGTAGCGGGCCACCACCTCATATTGCCTTTCGAAGAGATTGAGGATGTCGGCCCTGAGCTCGAGGCTCCGGCCACGCAGGCTAAATTCGCGCCAGGCGGCCACGCCGCTCTCGGCATAGCCTCCGATGCGGGTCGAGGGGAGATTGTTATTGGTGGTGTAGCGGGCCGACACCCCCGTCGTATGCCAGGCAAGATTGGCCCAGGGATTGATCCAGCTAAGCGATACGGTCCCGGAATGACGGGGAATGTATGCCACCTGCTTGCCCCACTCGGTCGATGTCGGGTCAGTGCGCGGCTCGGCTCGCTGATAGCTGTAGTTGCCGGCGAGGATGAGCGAATGGTCATGGGCCGGGGCGATGGTCGACGAGAGAGTAGCGTCAAGACCTACCACTCTGACGCGCCCCAGATTGACCATGCGCCAGACAAACATATTGTAAGGAATGCCCACTATCATATCCGTCACCCGGTTTATATATCCGTCGAGTGTGGCCGTCGCCTCCCGGAGGAAGCCCCGGGGCGACATGTTCCATGTGGCGCCCAGATTTATCTGGCGGGTGTTTTCGGGCTTAAGATCGGTCGAGCCGTAGTGATCAAAATAGGCCTCGTTGAAGGTGGGCACCCTGAAGATCTCCTTGTAAGAGAGCCGCAGATAAAAATCCTGCTCGTCCATGGGTCTTATTGACAGACTCATCGACGGGGACAGACGTCGGGCCGAGGCCGAGGCTTCGCCGCTTCGGGCGCCGTTGAGGTAGACCGAAGTGAGCAGTCGCGCCATGGCAGTCAGCCGTCCTGAGCGCCAGCGAGCTGTCAGGCTCTGGAGAATGGTGTGACGATAGGGCCGGTTGTCGGTCGGCAGATTGCTTGTCATGGTATTATAGGAATAGTCGGCGGCGGCGGCGAAGGCCCAGTGACTGTCGGGAATAAAGAGTCCTGTAGCAGTGGCGTAGGCCTCCCGCTGATAATAATTCTGATTGAGCTCGCCGCCCGGATATTTGCCGTCTTCGTCGTGATAGAGCGAGCGCGAGTAGTCGGCCCTTCCCGAAGCCCGGAGCGACCATTTCCCTCCCACGACCGTCTGATAGGTCACCTGCCCGAAGGCATTTGTCTCCCTCAGGCTCTCATGGCAGATATTGTTGTAATAGATTATCGGGCCGGGGAGGAGACGGCTGTTGTCATAATAATAAGCCTTGGCGCGGAGGATGGAGCGGCTGCCGGTGTGCCAGGCAACGTTGGCCTCGGCATGGCCCGAGTTCATCCTTGAGTTGTTGCGTCGCTCGCGGTGGGTCCCCTCGCCGTTGACAAAGGTAAAGGGATAGTCGTTGGAGGCGTGGAGATATTCGCCGCTGACGCTCGTTCTCACCCGCTCGCCGATGGGAGCGGCCACGCGGAGAAAGGGATTGAGATAGTCCCACGACCCTACTCTCATCTGCCCAGTCAGCGCGAGGGTGTCGGCCTCTGACGCTAAGGTGTTGATAGCCAGGGTTGCAGCCGAAGCGGCTGAGCGGGCCGGGATAAATATGTCGTCATTGTCGCCCACGGTCATGGCGAGCGATGCCACATTGTCCAGGGAATAGCGCGAGAGGTCGATCTGCCCGCTGCGGACATCGTTGAGCGGAAGGCCATCGTAAAGCACCCCTGTATGTGACGCCCCGAAGCCTCTGACCGACACCGTTTTCAGCCCTCCGGCGCCCCCATAGTCGCGGAGGGTTATCCCCGGCAGGCGGCGCACTGCCGAGGCGATGTCGGTCACGCCGGTGACCTTCATTTTCTCGGCATCGATGATATGGAGAGGAGCGGAGCTCACCACCTCGCGCGGCGCGCGGGATGCTCTGACCTCCACCGTGTCGAGCCGGTGAGACACGTCAATGCTGTCGCGACGCTCCTGCGCCACGACAATCAAAGCGATTGTCCATAAAAAGGTAACGATAAAATGCCTTCTCATCCTCGTGAAAATTTGACATCAATGACAAGGCAAAAGAGAGGTCTTCGGACTCGTCTCCCGGCTCCGGCACCTTCCCGGGAGACGCGCTCCCAGTGGTATAACGCCGTGGCCGACTGAGCATTGACGCTCAACAAGACACACCGCAGCGGGACTGTTCAGGATTCTCACCTGATTCCCTGTTTCTTCTGCGCCGGCAAAGGTAAGTAAAAAATCCTCACCCCGCAAAAAAAAATTTCACCACCCCGAGCATTTCGCCCGAAGTGGTGAAGTTTTTTATGTCGCCGGCCTCAGAGGGTGAGCTTCAGGGCCGACGAGCCGGCGCGTACTATATAGAGGCCGCGGGGCAGAGCGGGAATGGTCGCGGGGCTGCCGCGGTAGACGAGGCGCCCGTCGGAGGTATAAATCTCCGCATCGCCCGATCCACTCACCTTGATGGCGCCCTCCTCCAAGGAGATGACAGGAGCCGACGGGTCGGCAAGAGGATCGTCTATGCCCGAGGTAACAATGTTACGGAAATTCTTCCACCCCGGCGCAGCCCTATACGCCTCCACATCCGGCACCTCCAGTGTCGCAAACGCATACTGCATTGATGTAAACACATCAGGGTCACACACAGGAGGCACTTTGGCCAGGCTTACCACTTTTTTCAAATTAGGCATATCACCGAAAGCTTTTGATTCTATCGTGTCTAATTTAGCCGGGAGGATAAGCTCCGCGTTAGTGATGCCTTTAAAGCAATTATTTCCTATAAAGCGCAGATTTTTCGGAAGCGCTATCTCTAAAGGATCACAACGATAAAAAGTCTTTCCGGGCAGATGCTCCACCAGGTCGCCCAAGGTGAGGTTTGAGACCATAAAAAACGGGGCATCATAATCTGTGTAGGTATCACCAATTAAACTGCGACCTATATAGACTTCGTCCATAAAATATGAGCCGGATGAGCCATGGAGCAGCAACGGTTGCGGGCTGTCTTGAATAATCACACTACCGGTAAACCCACTGAAGTAGCAATAATCATACGGCTCAGGACAATCACAATAAATGGTCGTTACTGTAGGAGAAAATGTGAGTGCCTTAAGATTATCAAAATGGTTAAAAGCGCCCAGATGAACCACCTCGGCCTTATTGATGTCTATATCCTCCAAACCTTTAAAATACCCGGAAAAACAAACATACCAACTCCATTCGCCAGAATGGGAACGAAATCCTCCCTGACCCGTAAACGCATTTTTACCCACAATCTTCATCGAATCTCCAAGCCTGACACGCTTGATATTTCCACCTATTGCTCCCCTCCGCAAAGAAGAAACCTTATCCGGGAGATTGGCTACTTCAAGAGTCAGGCCTACCAGTCCATATGGTTCAATTGTGGTTATGTCATTAAGAAAG
Organism: uncultured Bacteroides sp.; assembly: GCA_964488335.1. Taxonomy (GTDB): domain Bacteria; phylum Bacteroidota; class Bacteroidia; order Bacteroidales; family Muribaculaceae; genus Paramuribaculum. The sequence goes on along the minus strand of CAZAUV010000031.1, from coordinate 6,963 downwards.
TCAATTGAAGTGATACCCGATTGGCTGAAAGTATGTGATTTAATTGTAGTTACGCTCCCTATGCTTATCTCTTTCAATGCTTCACACCCTTCAAAAGCATACGCACCCAGGTCGGTTAAGACGGGAGTGAAATAAACAGAGTCCAGACTGGAGCAACCGGCAAAAGCAACATCACCTACGGTAGCAATATTCTCAAGACCCTTTACGGATGTCATGCTACTGCAATCTTCAAAAGCATGGTTGCCAATTTCTGTCACCGAGGGGGGGAGGGTAATGTTTTTTAACGACCTGCAACCTTTGAAAGCGCCGTCAGGGATGGCCGTAATATCTGCCGGTAATATGATAGATTGAATATAGCCATTACCCTGTATCAAATCCATCAAGGAGACATCTTTAGGCAGGTTGAAGCTGACAAACGGAGCCGATTTCAATGTATTGATTTGTATGCCACCGGGAATTGTCAATGTATTGCCAACCTCAGTTGGCAGGTCTAATTCAAGAGTTATCTCAACAATCTTGATGGGAGTATTACTATATTCGACTACAGGGCTAAGGGTCATGTCAGCGCCTTGCTGAGCTATCGTCATTCCTACAAGGGTAGTCTCTATGGTGTCGGTTGTGGTAGATTTGAGCTTCAGATAGAGCCCGTCGACCTCAAAATCATAATCCTGATTTTGGGCGGTGGAGCCGGCAGCGGTGAAGATTACCGCGACCAGGGCCATTACGTATGATAAGATATGTTTCATCTTCGTTGCTTATTTGATTATCTGGGTGAGGTCAGAGGGTGAGTTTGAGGGCCGACGAGCCGGCGCGGACTATATAGAGGCCGCGGGGCAGAGCGGGAATGGTCGCGGGGCTGCCGCGGTAGACGAGGCGCCCGTCGGAGGTATAAATCTCCGCATCGCCCGATCCACTCACCTTGATGGCGCCCTCCTCCAAGGAGATGACAGGAGCCGACGGGTCGGCAAGAGGATCGTCTATGCCCGAGGTAACAATGTTACGGAAATTCTTCCACCCCGGCGCAGCCCTATACGCCTCCACATCCGGCACCTCCAGTGTCGCAAACGCATAGACCATCGAGGGAAAAGCATCATTTGCACTTACGGGCGCCTCAGACGATAAACACTTAACACTTTGCAGATTGGGGGTAGAGCCAAAAGCATTTGAACCTATGGTGTCCAGACTCTCCGGCAATACAAGTACCTCATTCGTAATTCCCTTGAAACAATTTTGTCCGACAAACCGAATATTTTTGGGCAGGGTAAGTTCATAGGGCTCAACTTGCGCAAAGGTCCTTCCCGGCAAACGCTCTACAAGGTCGCCGAAAGTTACACTATTGCATGCGCCAAATGGCGAAGCGTTGGTCCAAGACGTTGTATAACAATCACCAGTTAGACTACGCCCCAGATAGATATCTCCGGAAAAGCCTTTCTCAGCACCACCTCGGCGGAAATTAATTGGTTCCGGACTATCTTCCACCGTCACATTGCGACAAAAGTAAAAAGAATTTGCGTAAGCCGATTTCACAGATGAGGGCAGAGACATGGTTGAAATAGCGTTGAACCCCATAAAGGCCCATTCATCTAATGTTTCTACTTGATTCAGGTCAATTTGGGTAAGATTAGGAAGAAGGCAAGATGCTACTTCTGTCCAATACTGACCTGAGATTACATGACTTGCTGTAAAAGCATACCTTTTCAAGTTCTTTAGTCCATTCCCAATTTTAACAGACTGCACGTTGCCTTGCAGCATACCTAAAGACAGTTCAGTCAGAGATGCCGGTAATACCGCATTATCCAGATGTCGAAGATTTGTCAAAGCTCCTTCCTCAATAGTTGTAACTCCATTAAGAAATTCCAAAGATTCCAAACCTGTATCATCAAAAGTGTAAGGCCTTATTGTCTTAACTTGACCGATCTTAACATCTTTCAGATGCCAACATCCGCGAAATGCACCTTCACCGAGCTCCTTAAGATTATCAGAAAAACAAATAGCGGGAAGATTATTACATCCACTAAAAGCTCTATCGCCCACCCTTGCCACATTATCCATGCCTTCTACGGTTGATAATCCTTCGCAGAACGCAAAGGCTAAAGAACCAATCTCAGTAACCGAGGCCGGAATACAGACCTTCTTTAGTCTGCTACAGGCAAAGAAAGCATTATCGGGAATAACAAGTGTGTCGTCAGGAATATTAGCTGTTTCGATATAAGGATTCCCCTCAATATAATAAATCCAGTTTACTCCTTTTGGGAGAGTATAATGACGAAACGGGGCATTCTTAAGAGAACTTATTTCAACTCCAAAAGTGACAGTCAAGGTGTCGCCAATCGCCGAAACAAAATCTTCGGTCATTGCTAAACCGGTAATTATGATGGGATTGTTGCGGTAATACACCACGCGACTCAATTCAATATTATCTCCCTCATTTGGGACCTTTATCCCGACAAGAGATGCTTCAATAGTGTCTGTAGCGGTTGAGGTCAGTTTCAGATATAATCCATCGACCTCAATATCGTAGCTTTGGGCTGTGGCGCCGGCGGCAGTGAATATCACCGCTGCCAGGGCCATTACATATGATAAGATTAGTTTCATATCAGTCTGTTATTTGATTATCTGCTGAGTCCAGGAGGTATCGGAGCCGACATTATATATGATGTCGCCACGCTTCCAACCGGAGGTGTTAGTGATTTTTGAGGTTGACCAAACTACGACATTGTCGTTGCGGAACTCTACATCATCTATGCCTGAGAGTGGTGACACGAATATCTCTTTTCTCTCCTTCTCTTTATCGGAATCATAATACGTCTCTTTGCCTGTTTGCGGATCAGTAACTTTATAAGCCTTTTTCCATTTGTAGCCATTGACAGAGACTCCTACATCTATGAAATTTAAAGCAACACACAAAGGAATGTCAACATAGTCAGCATTTTGAACCGTCTCTCCTTCTCCTACTGTCCATTTTCGGAGAACCCTGACCATTATCTGCTTACCGGCTGCCACATCAGCATTATTAAGATTAAATCCAATCACATGGTTGCTCTCACCTACTATTGTTAAATTTGTCTCCGGGTCTTTACGATATTCAGGAGCCGTGAAAGTGAATGTATTAGAGTATTCCCGTCCAGCTATTTCTCTACTGTAATCGTAAATAAATTGATAAGAATATTTCAGATTCATCCCGGGCTCCATATTTTCCGGATAATACCATTGACCTTCTGATATGAACCCATTGCCTAATACCGGATTAGCAAGTTTCTTATACGTGAATGATGGGTATTGGACATGGTTAGCATCTTCCCACAACACTGTAATTTTTGCATCGCGAGAGAGGAATTGAGAGCGTTTGTTAAACTCCTTGATGTCATCATACTTATCAACTATAATTTCCTTATTGTTGATTACCTCTTTTTTGCTCCAGTGACGACGAATAGCGATACCGGTTGTGATAACCGCTGAATAGCCTCCGGGCGGGATGTAATAGCGCATCTCATTGTTGATATTGATGGCGGCAAGTGTATTCGCTATCCCGGCGGGTGAGGACACCTCAATATCATACTCCGAAACCTCTTTTATGTCAATATAATTATGGACAATATTATTATTCTTATCCACTTTCCATGGGTAGAGGCACGACGGACGCTCTCTCTTGGTAAAATAGGCGTACACATTGTTGGAGAGGGTAACGACGGATGAGTTTGACTGACTCGTTGAGCCAACCTGAATCGACGGACGCTCCCCCTTCTCGAAGTAGTTGGCAGTGACCTCCATGGAGGAGTTGATAATCGAGAGCTGAGGGCCGCTCTCGCTATGATTGCCGGTATAGATGATGCCTTTGCATCCCTGGATAAGGATGTCGGCGTTGAGGATATTATTGGTAATCCTTGCCCCGCCACACAGACTGAGGCGCAATCCCTTAGCATTGGTAGGATCGATATGACATCCGTCGATAATGGCAGCATCGCCTAGATTTTGCAAGTCAAGGGCATAAGGGGTCGTTGACTTATTTTCCTTACCTCTGACCTCCTGGATATAGCAACGCTCAAGATGCTTGCAGTCGGCATAGTCGCGGCTCCAGGCTATGGCCTGCTCAAAGGAGCGGAATATGAGATTTTTAAACTTTGCCGCGCCGGCCACGAAGATGCCGCGCAGATGGTCAATCTGCGAACCAAGGGTATAATACCCGCCCGACTGATTATAAGTGAATTTATTCCCGAAGAAACGTATATCGGCCACCTCGGCTCCCGATGGGGGGAAGTGGTCAATCTCGGGCCACGCCTCATTTTCTGTCGTCTGAATATAATTGTAGTAGTTAGATTCACTAACCCCGCTGAAGAAATTATCCTTGATATTGAGGCAGATGAAGAGGCCCAGTGTCAGTGAAGCATTGGCTGTGGGGGCAATAAGCGTGCCGTAATAATCTACGATTTTCTCGCCGTTGTGGATTTTCGTTAGGCCGCGGGTGGTGCCGATCAGCCGGCTCTTGACCGGCATCTTGATGGTCTTGGAGATGCGGCAGAGGCGCCCGGGGAGGTAGACGGCCTCGGTGTCTACGGTCAGGGCATTGTTGATGGCATTGGCCCAGTCGTCGCCGGTGGGTTCGATAAACCATTGGGCAAAGGCGCGGTCGGAATGCCATTGACCTGAAAAAGTCTTGACATCAAAGACGTGGCGCTCGGGAGCGTCGATATGGCTCTGACCAGAGGGGGACGAGAGGGTCCGGGCCGTGAGCCGGCGGTTGGCCATACGCAGGGTGGTGCCGGCTCCGGCGGTGAGTGTTCCGTCCGGGCCGAGATTGACCTCGATATCCGAGAAATCGAGGATGGCCCCGGGGCCGGCGGTAAGAGTTGACGACGACAGGGATCCGGAGCGGCTCATAATGGTGCCGCGCCCTCCGACAGATGCGGATTGGCCGAGCGAGATGCTCCCGCACACGAGATGGCCTCCGTCGAGATGCAGCCTGCTGCCATAGGCCAAGGTGAGGCTATCCACCGTGAGGGTTGCGCCACTGACGACAGTAAGGGAAGCTGACGCGGGAAGGTCAAGGATCGGGTGTAGTGCCGAGAAATCCATATCGCTGTCAATCACATAATTGCCTCCGGGAGCCATCTGACTTCCGGGAGTGAAGATGATTGAAGCTGAATGTGCTGACATCGGAATAAGTATTATTAAGTGAAAAATCGCCCATATGGGTAAAAGCGTTCTATGGTCAGGAATCATCAGGTTGACGTCTTTTGCCACCGACTTAAATTGACGATGAACTATGGAACATGACAAAGGTAAGTCTTATTTTTTAACTTACAAGAATTTTCTTAAAAAAAATATGCAAAGCACCCCTCCCCGCCTCGGGAGAGGGGGAGGGGAAGGAGTGACGACTATGGGAAGGTCAGGAACGGAGGGTCAGGAGGCAGACGTTTTCGACATGGGCCGTGTGGGGAAACATATCGACGGGCTGGACGGCTTCAACCCTGTAGGCGTCATCGAGGAGAGCTATGTCGCGGGCCTGAGTGGCGGGGTTGCAGCTCACGTAGACCAGGCGGCGGGGCCGGGCGCGGAGGATCACGTCGACCACATCGGGATGCATCCCGGCTCGGGGCGGGTCGATGATCATCACATCGGGAGTGCCGCCATGAGCGGCGATAAATTCGTCGGTGAAAATGTCTTTCATATCGCCGGCATAAAACTCGGTGTTGCTGATGCCGTTGACAGCCGAATTGACCTTGGCATCCTCGATGGCGTCGGCCACATATTCGATGCCTATTACCTTGCGGGCCCGGCGCGCGACGAAATTGGCTATAGTCCCGGTGCCGGTATAGAGGTCATAGACCAGCTCATCGCCGTGGAGGTCGGCCAGACGACGGGCCACGTCATAGAGCCTGTGGGCCTGGCGCGAATTGGTCTGATAAAACGACTTCGGGCCTATGCGGAAGCGCAGCCCTTCCATCTCCTCCTCTATGAAGGGGGAGCCGGCAAAGGTCACCACCGGGAGATCGCCTATGGTGTCGTTGGCCTTGGTGTTGACCACATAGAGCAGCGACGTTATCTCGGGAAACTCCTCTGCCACGGCGCTCATTATCTCCCTGATGGCCTCGGGATTATCTTCGCCAAAGGCTATGAGGGCCATCTTCTGCCCGGTCGAGGCCGTGCGTATCATCAGAGTGCGCATCAGGCCCCTCTGGGCCCGGAGGTCAAAGAATGAATAGCCCCTCTCCTTGGCCGCCTGCTTGACGAAGAGCCTCAGCCTGTTGCCAAAATCTTCCTGAAGGTGGCAGGCCTTGATGTCGAGCACCTTATCGAAGGCTCCCGGGATATGGAAGCCGCAGGCATCGCGGTCGTCTATCGCCTCGCCGCTCTCTATCTGCTCAAAGGTGAGCCATGCACGGTTGCTCATCGTGTATTCCATCTTGTTGCGGTAGGCCCATATCTCTTCGGAGCCGAGGATGGGGCTTATCGCGGGGAGCTCCACCTTGGCGATGCGCTCCAGGGCGTCGGTGACCTGCTGCTGCTTGCAGCGGAGCTGGAAGTCATAAGGCAGGTGCTGCCAGCGGCAGCCGCCGCAGACGGTGAAATGCTCGCAGCGGGGCTCCACCCTCAGCGGCGAGGGCTCCACGATGCGGGTGATGCGCCCCTCGGCATAGGAGCTGCGCTTGCGCGTCAGCTTCACGTCGACCTTATCCCCCGGCGCTCCGAAAGGGATGAAACATACGATGCCTGAGCCGCCATCGAGGCGCGCCATGGCATTGCCCTCAGCGGCCACTCCGCTGATTTCTATATCTTTAAGCTCGGGGAGCTCCTTGCGTTTTCTTGCCATAATCAAGCCGGCGGGGGATTAGCGCCCCGCTCTGCCCGGCAAATTTACGGCTAAATTTTCATCTTAACAAGGTTTAACACCGATTAACACGCGCGGGCACACGGTTCTTTCATTTAACTATTCTTGTGGGAAAGTAATGTAATCCCTATTTT
>CAZAUV010000030.1:0-20192 GCA_964488335.1 uncultured Bacteroides sp. | reverse complement strand
CCGCTTCCCCAACCTCCTTGTCAACGGAGCCTCCGGTATCGCCGTCGGCATGGCCACCAACATCCCTCCCCATAATCTCTCGGAGTGTATCGACGCCTGCGTGGCCCTCCTCGACGACCCCGATATGGCCGTCCCCGAGCTGATGCAATATGTCAAGGCCCCCGACTTCCCCACCGGCGGCACCATCTACGGCTATCAGGGCGTCAAGGATGCCTTTGAGACAGGCCGTGGCCGCATCCTCATCCGGGCCAAAGCTGAGATTGAGCAGGAAGCCAACCATGAGAATATCATCGTCACCGAGATCCCTTATGGTGTCAATAAAGCCGAGCTCATCAAGTATATCGCCGACCTGGTCAACGACAAGAAGCTCGACGGCATAGCCGACCTCAACGACGAGAGTAACTACAAGGGTATGCGCATAGTCATCAAGCTCAAGAGCGACGCCAATTCCAACGTGGTCCTCAACAAGCTCTACAAGATGACCCAGATGCAGGCCTCCTTTGCCGTCAACAATGTGGCCCTGGTCAACGGTCGCCCCCGCACCCTCAATCTCAAGCAGATGCTCGAGGCCTTCCTCGACCATCGCCACGACGTGGTGATCCGCCGGACCAAGTTTGACCTCCGCAAAGCCGAGGAGAGGGCCCACATCCTCGAAGGCCTCATCATAGCATCGGAAAACATCGACGAGGTGATTGCCATCATCAAGGCCAGCGCAAGCCAGGAGGCCGCCCGTCAGGCCCTGACCGACCGCTTCAACCTTACAGACGCTCAGACGGCCGCCATCGTGGCCATGCGACTCGGCCAGCTCACCGGACTGGAGCAAGACAAGCTTCATAAAGACTTTGAAGACATCCAGGCTGAGATTGCCCGCCTGCGCCTCATCCTCGACGACGACACCGTCTGCCGCAACCTCATCAAAGAGGAGCTCATCGAGGTGCGCGAGAAATTCGGCGACAGCCGCCGCACCGACATAGATTATACCGCCGGCGACTTCAACGCCGAAGACTTCTATGCCGACGATGACATGATCATCACCATCTCTCACTTAGGCTACATCAAGCGCACTCCCCTCTCGGAATTCCGCGCTCAAAACCGCGGCGGCCTCGGCGCCCGCGGCTCAGTGACCCGCGATGAAGACTTCATCGAGCATATCTACACCGCCTCGATGCACGCCTACATGCTCTTCTTCACCCGCAAGGGTCGCTGCTATTGGCTCAAGGTCTATGACCTCCCCGAGGGCGCCAAAAACTCCAAAGGCCGCGCCATCCAGAACCTCCTCAATATCGAGCCCGACGATGCTGTCAACGCATTTATCCGCGTCAAGGGCCTCAACGACCCCGAGTTTGTCAAGAGCCACAATCTCGTCTTCTGCACCCGCAACGGCATCATCAAGAAGACCTCGCTCGAAGCCTATTCCCGACCCCGCTCCAAGGGCGTCAACGCCATCATCATCCGCGAAGACGACCAGCTCATTTCAGTGGAGCTCACCGACGGAAATTCGGAGATCATCATTGCCAACAGGGCCGGTTATGCCATCCGCTTCCACGAGAGCAAGGTACGCCAGATGGGACGAATGTCCACCGGCGTCCGCGGCATGACCCTCACCGGCGACGACAATGCCGTAGTAGGTATGATATGTATGCCCGAAGGCTCTGAAAACTCCGTCATGGTGCTCTCTGAGCGCGGCTACGGCAAGCGTACACCCCTCGACATCACCGTCACCGATCCCGAGACAGGCCTCACCGAGCGCCAGCCAGTCTACCGCGTCACCAACCGCGGCGGCAAGGGCGTCAAGACCCTCGCCATCACCGAGAAGACCGGCGCCCTCGTGGCCATAGAGAGTGTCAACGACTCCGACGACCTCGTGATCATCAACCAGAGCGGCATCACCCTCCGTGTGCGCATGGCCGACATCCGCGAGCAGGGTCGCGCCACCCAGGGCGTCCGCATCATCAACCTCGACAAGCGGGGCGACAAGATTGCCTCGGTATGCTGCGTTGATACCGACCCCGAAGAGGAGGCCGACAGCGACATTGTCGACACCCAGGCCGAAGAGCTTGAAGCTCCCGAGGCCGAGACCGAGGTCGACGAGATTGAAGTGATCGACGACGAGCCCGAAACAATCGAGCCTGACGACGACTCCGACGACAACTAATCCCAGATAATATTAATCCCTCATAATTCATTATCCCCTCCTATCATGAAACGCATCTGTCTCATCTGCGCCGCTCTCATCGCTGCTATCTCAGTGTCGGCTCAGAAGTCCCTCGTCGACGAGGTGAACAAGGAGTATAAGAGCAACACCGGGGCTGCTCAAGGTGCCCTCAAGAAGCTCATGCCCGCCCTGACCAACCCCGAGTCGGCCGAGCTCCCTTACACCTGGTATACCGCCGGCAAGGCCGCCGTGGCCGCCTACGACCACCTGCGCGCCTCCGAAGGCCTCTCACCCCAAGGCCTCTCGGGCGATCAGAAGATCACCGCCGGACAGGATATGATCCTCTCTTATGACTACTTCACCAAGGCCCTCCCCCTCGACCAGATTCCTGACGAAAAGGGTAAAGTAAAGCCCAAATACACCAAGGATATCTTCAAGACCCTCCGCGACAACTATCACGAATTTCAGCGCGCCGGCATCTATCTCTATGAGTCGGGCAACTATCCCGATGCCATAAAGGCCTGGGAAATCTACATCACCCTCCCCACCAACCCCGCTCTGGCCGGTGCAAACATCACCGCCGACCCCGACACCATCGTGGCTCAGATGATGTATTATCAGGCCCTCGCCATGGCCTTTGATCAGAAGCCCCAGGATGGTGTCCAGCGCATGCGCGACGCCATGGCCACCGGCTTCAAGAGCCCCGAGCTCTTCCAGAACGCCCTGGCCATCGCCACTCAGGCCGGCGACACCATTGCCATGAACGAGTTTGCCCAGAAGGGTTTTGATGCCTACGGCACTCAAAACATCGCCTTCATCGGCCAGCTCATCAACGAGCGCCTCAACCAGGGCGACTACGACGGCTGCATCGATCTCGTCCAGCAGGCTATCGCCTCCAATCCCCCTTCTGACACTCAGGCTCAGCTCTATGACATCCTCGGCAGCATCGACGCCGACCGCAAGCAGTTTGACTCCGCCCTCTCCTACTTCGACAAGGCCATTGAGCTCAACCCCGAGTTTGCCAAGGGCTACTTCGACAAGGGCCGCATAATCTACAATGGCGCTATCTCGCAGTGGGACGACGCTACCGACGAAGTCCGCACCTCCACTCTCACCCCCGAGCTCCAGAAAGCCGCCCAGCTCTTTGAGAAGGCTTATGAGCTCGACGAGATCAACCAGAGCCAGGTGCCCGGTGTGCTTTATCGCCTCTTCTATCTCATCGAAGGTGAGGAAGGCGCCAACACCCAGAAGTGGCACAATATGTAATCCCCCGCGATAAATCACTCTACCGCATAACCAAGGCGGCGGCCCCCATCTCCGGGAGCCGCCGCCTTCACTATTCGCCCCGGCCGGCAGGGTGTCTCGGATTAAATGAGATAGTCGCGACGTGCTTTACGGGAATAATAGATAATTATTACCGACTATTCTCGGAAAATTGTATCTTTGCAGGTTGAAGATGACCGATGACGACAATCTTTTTACTTCACTGAAGATGACCTTAAGGCTTAAATATCGTTTGGCATTATTGCTTTTGATTTTCCCTTTGGCGACTTTTGCTCAAGTCGAGATAAAGGACTCTCTCTCGCTCGGGGTGGATGGGGGATTACCCATTCCGCATATAACTGATAAAAACGACAGCATAGCCAATATGTCTCGTCAGTTTTATCCTTCCACGAATTATTATCCTGCCGTCGAGATGCTCCCCGGATCTTATCCGGCTGATCCTCTTGACCTCCATATTCCCGACTTGCATTTCACACCGGGTCAGGCGACCCTGCTTCACTGGAAGAACGGAGGCATTATCGCCTCCGGGGGAACGCAATCTTTTCCAGGACTGATGCAGATTGACAATGGAGCATTCGGGTTTTATCAATCAGCCGGCAATTTCACATTCTATGCCGGTGGGGTAGCTAATAAATATGGCTATTTCAATGGGCTGGCGACACAATATGGGCTCAATGGAAGCATCTCTTATCACATCGCGCCGGGATGGACGGCTACGCTGTTTGGTGATTTCTATTTCGGACAGCCACCGCTGATGGCAAATGGAATGTCTATGCCCCCATCCATGGCCGGTTATTATGGCCGTTCCAAAGCGGGCGGATACCTTGACTATCAGATTAATGAGCGCTGGGGTGTCTGCGCCGGAGTGCAGTCAGTGCAGCAGATTGGATCAAACAGATATGAGGCAGAGCCTATAGTCACACCCTATTATAAAATCAGCAAAAAAGTATCCATAGGCCTCCCCGTAGGGCAGATACTGTATCATGTGCTGAAGCGGAAATGAGCTACCACAACTCTAATATTCATCTTGCACTCCCATATCAAACCAACGGCGGCGGCCCTCATCTCCGGGAGCCACCTCCTTCACTATTCCCTCCCACAATAACAGACTCCTCAAGAGGATAAGAGTCTCAATACCGAACTGGAATAACAGACGCATAATAAAAAAAGTCATGCTAATATTTACATTCTTTTTGAATAATCAGGGTAAATCCAATTATTATTTTTAATTTTGCATTGTCAATCCGGAATGACACAACATATTAGTTAAAAACGAAGAAGCGTTTTGCTTATCTTGCTGTTGAAAACGTAGGAAATTTTCACCATATGCAAGAGATAACAAAGCGGCTCTCACGCTATAGCGTGGGCTGCTGTTTTCACGTCTCGCATATTAGGTTTCCTACGACCGTCAACAGGAGATGTGGTAATTCAGTCCACGCTTCTGCATCTTAGAACCGGCCGATAGGACTGTAAGGTCACCAAAATAAACCAAATGGAACGACTCAAGAAGTATCTCACTTCTAAAAGCGTCTTGCTGTTTATGAGTCTGATGCTTGCCATCATGACATGCTCATCTTGCAGCAAAGATGATGACGATCAACCTTCTTCTAAAAACTCTCTCGTTGGCACCTGGTATTACATTGATGAAGGTTATATAGATTATGATGATTATTTCATCTTTAGAAGCAATGGCACTGGAGAATATAATTACTACGATGAACACGTAGACTTCAATTATTCATATGACCAAAAGTCAGAGATTCTTACTGTTAAGAATAGATATGGGGAAACAGACAGACTGCTACTTTATTGGTTGGGCAATAATCGCGTTGAATTTGATGACTTTGGTGTATATATAAGGAAATAGTCCATTAACACCGATTATCCGAATCTAATATTAGTCCATCTACTGTCTCAAACTTGACTTATAACGTAAGTTATTATTAAGAATAATCTCTTTTATCCCTCACGCAATAGACATGCGATAGCGCCGAAGGCGGCGGCCCCCATCTCCGGGAGCCGCCGCCTTCATTATTCCCTCCTCCAACAGTTGTCATCACAAGAGGATAAGAGGTCCAATAATACCGAGCTGGAATAACTGACGCTTAAAAAAAAGTGATGCTTATATTTACTTTTTTTGTAGAATAATCAGGGTAAATTCAATTATTATTTTTAATTTTGCATTGTCATTCCGGAATGACACAACATATTAGTTAAAACGAAGAAGCGTTTTGCTTATCTTGCTGTTGAAAACGTAGGAAATTTTCACCATATGCAAGAGATAACAAAGCGGCTCTCACGCTATAGCGTGGGCTGCTGTTTTCACGTCTCGCATATTAGGTTTCCTACGACCGTCAACAGGAGATGTGGTAATTCAGTCCACGCTTCTGCATCTTAGAACCGGCCGATAGGACTGTAAGGTCACCAAAATAAACCAAATGGAACGACTCAAGAAGTATCTCACTTCTAAAAGCATCTTGCTGTTCATGAGTCTGATGCTTGCTATCACGGCATGCTCATCTTGCAGCAAAGATGATGACGATCAACCAGATAATCCATCATCAACAAACCAACTTGTAGGCACATGGTATTTCTCATATCAAGGTGACACTGATTATGATGATTATTTCATCTTCAGAAGCAATGGCACGGGACTATATCATTATGATGATGAACAATCAGACGACTTTACATATACTTACGATGATAAGTCAAAGATTCTCTCACTTAAGTATAAGCATTGGGAGTCTGAGAGATTTCCTATTGTATGGTTAGGCAATAACTTTGTAGATTTTGACGCATACGGCACATATATAAGAAAGTGACGAATAATCAAGAGTTTCTACTCTTTGTAATCTAAAGGATTACAACTTACGATTTCCGTACCGCAATATTTGTCAACTTGTTAAACAAGTAGGCCAGGGAGCATAATGTTTTCTGGCCTACTTCAGTATTCCTTGTTATAGCAGCTAATAATATCAGTTTGAATGGAAAGTTGATATATATCACCGCTTCATTACCCCCCCCCCACCTGATTAGCGGGGTAGCAAGAGGCGGAAAACCGATACTGAGAGTAACTTTTATCCGTGGCTCTATGTTAATCATCATTCTTATATTTCATAAAGGTAGGTCTGTAGCGACTGGGGGTTGGTGTCATTGAAACCGGTCTCGTCAACCTCCATCTCCGACTGCATACCGAGAGCAGTTTCACTCATCAGAATGTCTGTATATAATTATTTTTACGAATTTCCTAACATTCGGTTGAAAGAGCGTAAATGTTGTTTGGGGGTGTTACTATGCCGACGATGTTACTCGGAGGTGCGGGTGAAGCGGCTGATGCGTTCATTTACGATGCGTAGGTAGTTGCGCTTCAGTTTTTCGGTGAGATAGCTGCGGTCTATCAATTGCCGGGCTTCATCGGGGAGTGTCGTGAAGCGGTCAAGAATTTTGTTGGCTCGTTTGCTTACCAATCCGATTTTGGCTGCGAATCTCTCGAAGTCGAGTCGGCAAGGATGGCCGGTGCGGTCATAAACATCGCTCTTCTCAATATCGGGTGAAAGACCACCGTCAAGACCGAAGTCATCGCCATCAACATGAAGGCTTGTATTCAATAGATCATAAGCCGGTGCAAGTCTGTAATCCTGACCATCAAGGATCAACGAGAAATTTTTGAGGTGAGCGTCATCATTGGCGTAAATATAATTGAATACGACAAGCGTGAAAAGCCGCTCCATATCCACCATCCACGCGGCGACATTTCTCCGGATTGCTTTTGAAATATCCTCATAACTGCTGTTGTATTTGAACTGCGTTCCGGATACCTGCTCATTCTTACCGATCAGTGAAGCGAAATCTTCCATCGGCATTTTATTGCCGTCGGGCAATATGTCGAATCTTCGTGTGACATACACTGCCTGTCCATCGGGAGTGAAGCACAAGCCGTTAGAAGCCGTCTGAATACCATAGACCTGCGAGGCTATCTGCATGGTCAGATGCTCATTTGCCGGAATCTGTTTGCGGTCGCGCAAGGTCTTATCCCACGGAGCCGGTTTAAGAATATGGGTGGAGCGCTGGCCATCCTGTGCAATACCAATCTTCCCACCTTCTATTATCGCCGGAAACTTTTCCTGCACGCCTGATACGGATATCCGGTACATTGCTTCTACAATATCACCTCCATTCCTAAATTCATCAATGTTGAAATCCAGTATTGGAGAAATCTTGTTTGCACCAAACAGTAGCTTGGAGGCCTTTGGACTGTATGTGTCAAATCCCTCTTGAAGAGAGGATGGGCAATTCTTTATCTCAATCATGGTTTGAACGTCGAATGTTAACAGCACCAATGAAATCCTTGTCAGCCATAGCCGACAGAATCCCGAAATAATCTTTCTCGTCAATTCGGAGCGTCCGGCATATCACTCCACGGTTTGCCCCTTCAGGAATCATATTGGAGAAAAACGGAAACAGCGTATCGGATTCAAAAGTCTCCTCTTGTTTAGGTAAAGTGGCAGAAACCGGAGGCATGCCAGACGAAATGTATTTCGGCTCATATTGGAATGTATAGCCGTCCCCGGGATTAAATTCAGTCAAAACTCCGGCTTTTGTCTCATTAAAATAAACATCTAAAGTTCTCATGCCTCAATCCGAATTAAATGGTTTTACGCACCCTGTATTCAATCTCGATTCCAAGTACATCAAGAATTTTCCTGATGGTGCGTAGCGATGGATTTCCTTGACCACGCTCAATATCCTTGACAGTGGCCACTCCGACCTGCGCCATCTCCGCCAAATCCTGCTGAGTCAGCGAAAGCACCTCGCGCCTATCTTTCATCAAATCCTTAAGCTCCATAGTCTAATATACTATACTTTTTCTGCAAAGATAAACATAAAACTCTAAGTTGCCAAACGAAAAGTACGAAATATAATACTTCCACATTGAATCTCCATAGGATAATTTGAAACCGTGCGTCGAGTATGATATATTATACTCAAATGCGGAGTTTGAAAATTTGATTTTGTAGATTTGTGAAAAAGTATTAACTTTGCAGTCACTTAACTCGAAACAAATGGCAAGACAACATCGCAACATATTAGGCATCAGCATTATTCAGGGCTTGAAAAGCTTTGAAGGTATGCTTTGTGCGCCGATTTCGTCTTGCACCGAATGTCTCACATCAGGATATTGCCGACACGTTTGTTTCAGTTCTCCAACTGACATAAGTTAACCTCACAATAATTACAGGTTACAAGATATAACGACTGTCGGAAAGTCCCAACCAAACTTCCCGACAGTCGTTTTTTGTGTCCCATTGGTATCCAAACCTTCTCCACCACGATTAGCTGCGGACACAAGCCGATGCCCTATCTTCTGATTAATCAACCGCGCTCCGGCACACAAATCAGTATCAACAATGCTAAAATTCAAAAAATACAACTCCATAGAAAATGCATTCACCCTTGACTTCATGGAAAGGGTCAGGGCCGAAATGCCTGTTGACCTCCAATGGGTGGTGCAGGAGAAGGTACATGGTTCCAACACCAGCTTTCTCTGTGATGGCCTGGAGGTGAAGTTTGCCAAGCGGACTTCCGTTCTGTCCGATGACGAGAAGTTCTACGACTTCCAGTCGCTTGTAGGGACCTACAGGTCAAAGGTTATCTCACTATTCAATCGGGTCAAGACGATATATCCCGCTGTCGACACCATCTCGGTCTTTGGCGAGATGTTCGGTGGCAGATATGCCCACTCCGGTGTACCTGCCGAAAAGGGTATTACCCTGATTCAGAAGGGAGTAAACTATACTCCCGGTCATGAGTTCTACGGCTTCGACATCTACATCTTCGAAAAGGAAGAAGGTCGTTTCCTGCCGGTAGATGAGGTGAATGCCATCTTCGAGGCGGAGGGCTTCTTCTACGCCAAAACTCTCTTCCGCGGCACTCTGGAGGAATGCCTCAAATATCCCAACGCCTTTCAGAGCAAAATCTCACAGTGGCTTGGCCTCCCGGATATCGATGACAACATCTGCGAAGGTGTGGTAATCCGTCCCGTTGAGCCCCGGTATCTACGCAATGGGTCGCGTGTCCTCATCAAGAGCAAGAATGCCCGCTTCGCTGAGAAGAAGAGTGTAAAGGTGCGCAACAAACTCTTCTCAGACCCCATACCTTACAGCGAAGCTCTCAAATCGCTACTCCCCGAGATAGAATCTTACGTGACACGCGCCCGCCTCGACAATGTGGTCAGTCACATCGGCGAAGTGTCGTTTCCAAAGGACTTCGGGAAGGTAATGGGAATGTTTGCCAAGGACATCCTTGAAGATTTCCTGAAGGAGCATGGCGGAGAATACTCTGCCCTTGACAAGTGTGAGCAGAAATCACTCAACCGGGAACTCAACAAACTTGCCACTGACTTTGTGAAGGCAACTTTCATCAATCATGCATATATCCTTGATTAACGCTCCGACTCCGGCACTCTCCCCGGAGTCGGTTTCAACTCAAAATCTGATGAATCATGAAAATCCTTTTTTGTTTTAAGAAAGGTAGAAATGTGGAGGGCCCACGCGGGGCATGACAGCTACAACTTGCAGCAACCGACAATATGTCTTGATTCTACATGTATTTGCAACGGCGGCGGCCCTCGGGTATGGGGGTCGCCGCCGGTTGGTTGCGAAATAGGGAGGTGTGATATGTCAGCCGAAGCGGAGTCGGGCGAGGGTGATGGCGGTGGCGGTGGCCACATTGAGGCTCTCAGAGGTGGCTCTCCCCGCGGGATAAGGGGGGATGAGGAGACGGTCGGTGACCTCGGCGGCAACTTCGGTAGAGATGCCGCGCCCCTCATTGCCCATCACGGCTATGCAGCCGGAGCCATAGGCCGGAAGGGATGCGCCATAGAGGTCTTCGCCATCGAGAAACATGCCGAGCACGCGGGCTCCGGCCTCACGGCGACGCCTGAGCTCGGCGGCGAGGGAGCCGACATAGTGGACGGCTACGCGGGCGAGGGCTCCCATTGTGGCCATCACCACCTTGGGGCCGAAGCAATCGGCCGTGTCCCCTGAGGCTATGATGTCGGTGACTCCCATCCAGTCGGCCGTCCGGATAATGGTCCCGAGGTTGCCGGGGTCCTGGACGGTGTCGAGGGCGAGGATGAGCTCGCGGCTGTCAGCCGGGGGGAGCTGACGGTCAGGCATATCAAAGAGGGCTATCACCGGGGGGGGCGACTGGAGGCGGCTCATGCGCTCTATCTCACGCGGCGAAGCGGCAATGATGTGGCCGGCCAGGCTGCTCTTGGCGGCGTGCTCCGATAGCCATGCGTCGGTGGCAATAAGAAGCGGGCAGTCAAAGAGGCCGAGCATATCGCCGACACACTTGGTGCCCTCCCCTTTCCAGAGGCGGCTCTCGCGCCGGCCGCGGGCCTGATCGAGGCTCGCGACCAGCGCGCGCAGTTCGCGTCCGTTATGCTCCGGCAGTGTCATGCGGTCAGTCGGTCATACCGGGCTTTACGGGGATGCGGCCCGAGTCCATTGCGGCGCTGTAAGCGAGCCAGGCTGCGATGGCGGCATTGACGCGCATATCCTCGCGGTTGACACGCTCGTAGGTGTCCATGGTGGTGTGATAGGCGCGGAAATAGTCGAGAGGATCCTGGACAAACTGATATGCCGGCAGGCCGAGGCGGTTAAACGACACATGGTCGGTGGAGCCGGTGGAGTTGGGCGAGAATGTGGTGAAGCCCAAGCTCTTGAGAGGCTCGCTCCAGGCCTCGAAGAAAGGCACGGCCATGTCGTTGTTTTCGAGATAGATGCCGTGGTAACGGCCTGAGCCGAAGTCGTTGTTGAGATAGAGGGCAAACTTGTCAAACTCAGGGAGGCGCTTCTTGGCCTCGCGGTCATAGAGCTTATCGGCATAGCCGCGCGAGCCATAGAGGCCCTGCTCCTCGCCGCCCCAGAGGGCCAGGCGGATGGTGCGGCGGGGCTTGACGCCTAACTCTTTGAGGATGCGCATGGCCTCCATCATGGTGATGCAGCCTGCGGCATCGTCAGCGCCGCCCGTGCCGCCATGCCATGAATCGAGGTGGGCGCCGATGAGCACCACCTCATCCTTCAGCTTGGGATCGGTGCCGGGAATTTCGGCGATGACATTGTTGATCTGGAGATTAGGGGTAAACTCATTCTGAATGTCGAGCTCCATCTCCACGGGTGTACCGGCCTGAAGGAGGCGCACCATGCGGCCATGGTCCTCGATGGGGAGAGCAACTTCAGGGACAGGCTCGGCATTGCCGCTCTTATAGTTGACACCGCGCGAGCCGGGGATATTAAACTGCCCGTCGCCGACCATCACGGCCACGACGCCCTCGGCGCGGAAGACGGAGTCGAGCGACTGGCGGAACATTCGGGCGCTCATATCCATGGGCATGCGGCGGCGACCGCGGCGAGGACGCTCGTCGATCATCATCTCGGCCAGATCCTGCTCGGTGTAGCGCATGCCGGTGGGCTCGAGCGAGAGCTCATATTCGCGGGTGGCGGGCATCACTACAATCTTGCCTTTCAGCTTGCCCTTGTAGGGCTCCAGAGACTTTGCGTCGGTGGCCTCGAAGAGGACACATTCAGCTTTTACCAGGCCGTCGGTGCTTCCGCTCCAGGCCTTGGGATTGGCGGCGAATGAGGTATAGTAAGGGGCTGTCAGAGCCACATAGTTGCGCTTATTGTCCCAGCCTCCCTTGGCGAAGTCCATGGCCTTCTCCACGCGGACATTGCTCAGGCCCATGGCGTTGAGCGTGTCCACCACGAGCTGCTCGGCGCGGAGCTTCTGCTGCGAGGCAGCGAGGCGGGGGCCGAGGAAGTCGGTCATGAAGGTGGTGAGTTGGTCGATGTGAGAGTTGTTGAGGGCCTCCTGTTTAACCCTGAAAGCCATCTCGGCGGGTTGCGACGTCTGAGCATTGAGGCTCAGGGCCAGGCCGGCAGCAGCGGCCAGCGAAAAGACTAATCGTTTCATTTCAATGATTGATCTGTCAGAAAAATGTAATAAAGTTGGACTAATTGGCCGCAAAGTTAATAATTTTTTCCTCCCCTTATCCTTCTCCCTGCAATAAAGTGGGAGTTGCTGAGTCTTGGAGTCATAAATATTTGATAATCCCGCTCAGGATGGCTATCTTTGCACAAGATGGAAACGGAAACAGACAATTCTTTCTTCATAGCTGACTCCATGCCCGGCGAGGGGATGACTTTCTCCCGCCCCGAGCTCATCCATGACTGCGACGGCGGGATCACGCAGATCTACCGCGCCGCGCGCTCAGGGCGCATCTTCATCCTCAAGACCCTCAGACCGGAATATGCCCGCTCGCCGCTCCATCGCGCCCTGCTGCGCAAGGAGTTTGATATAGCCATAGGTCTCGTTCATCCGGCAATAGCCACGGTCTACTCATTCGAGACGGTTGACCCTCTGGGCGAATGTATCGTAGAGGAGTGGGTAGACGGGCTCCCTCTAGACAGGTATATTGCGGCAAACAAGCCCTCCCGCAAGGCCGTCATGGACATAATGCTATCCATCGCGGAGGCTCTTGGCCATATCCATTCCCGGCAGATTGTCCATCGCGACATCAAGCCTGCCAACATCATTATTGCCACCACAGGTTCACAGCCCAAAATCATTGACTTCGGCCTGGCCGACAGCACAGGGCTGACTATGGTCAAAGGCCCGGGAGGCACCGACGGCTATGCTGCCCCGGAGCAGTATCAGCCCGGCAGTCAGGTAACCCACCGGGCCGACATCTTTGCCTTCGGGCGCATCCTTCAGCTGACAGGCCACTTCCCGAAGACAGGGGCGGCATGCACGGCCTGCGCCCCGGAGGCGCGCCCCGCATCGATGACCGAAGTGATGAGGCTCATGCGCCGGGAGGCGGCTCACTCGCGCCGGGCCCTGACGTGGGGAGCCGGCATAGCGGCAGTCATTGCCGCGATATGGTTTCTATGGCCGTCAGGACAACGGCATGAAGACGTGTCGACCCCCAGCCTGACGACTGCACCTGAAATCCGGGTAAGCCAAAATGCCGATAAGGATTCCACACAGGCTCCGCCGCAGTCTGCGGCCGACGGTCAACCGCCACTGACGGCCCATACTCTCCCCGAGGAGCAGGATAAGATTATCCGTCTCCCGGCACCTGACTACGGAGAGCCCTCCATTCCGGCAGTGCAGACAATGGCCTTACCGGCCGACGCCCCTTATGCCGAGCGCCTGCGCGCGGCTACCCTCGAAGCTGCCTCAAGGCGGTTTGCTGCCCATATCGCATCGGCCGACACCGCGGGCCCCACCGATGGCTACCGCCTTTATTATATAGCCCATTGGCGCCACCTGGCCAAGGAGGATATGCGCCGGTGGATTGAGCGAAATCCCGACCCCGACAACCCCTATAATGAAGATGCCGCGGCAGTGAGCCGTGGCATCATAGATGATTATTACCTGTCGCATCTTCACCAGCATAAAGCCGGGCAGCGACGGATAGAGGACCGTCTGGGCAAAGGCTATGTGATCATTCCACGCTATGTCAGGGAGGTGTTTGACGACGGGTCTTACGTCCTCGACACCCTCGGGGAGGATGACCTCTGGCACAGTGTCACTCTCCCTCCTGAGCCCGAGCGCAAGGTGCATTATTAGTCAAAGCCATGGCTTAAAGAACCGCAGCAACGAGAAAGTAGTGCCGCATATACCTATCGTAACCGGGAAACTTTCTTTTTTATTTATCGGAGTATAATTGCCGATCTTAAAAAGATAGTAATCCTCGACCGAAATTTTCCCGAACTGACCTGCAGCTTTCAGCGCCTGCTGATCATTGAATGAGCCGCTGTCGATAAGCCATCTGATATCATATCCTATGGCTCGGCCGGCCTTATCTGAGACTAAGTCAATCATTGTACGGGCCACATTAACCTTCACCTCCTGGGCTGATGGATTGGTCATGTAAAGCGCCGCTACGATAGCTATAAGGAAGATGGCTTTCCTGATCAAAGGCCAATTGACAGTCGGGCCCTCTTCATCGTCATCATACTCTTCTTCCTCATACTCCTCCTCTTCCTCATCATACTCCTCCTCTTCCTCTTCCATCTCCTCCGGGTCTATACCGTTACCCTTTTCGGAGGAGGATAAGTTTGCTCCACATGAGCCGCAAAATTTCTGATTTTCTTTAACTTCTGCGCCGCAATGTACACAATACATATCAATTATTCTCTTTTTGGGTTGAACGTGTAAACTTATAAGATCCGTCGGCTAAGATCAGGAAGAAGCTATCGCCGTCGAGCTCCAATCCATAACAACCTTTATCGTTGTTTTTTTCAATCAGGGCTTGGCGGCAAAGGCTCTTCATATTTTTTGTGAGCTGATTTTTGACAGCTAAACGAGATCCTCCCCTGACGCCCAAAAATTCCGCCGTCAACTCTTCCAGCGAGGCCTGAAAGTCCTGGGTGAAATCTGACATCTTCACGTCTGACACTTCGACCTTGAGCGAGCTCACATCCCAGCGCATGTCAAGGGGATACTCATCCTCAGTATCGTCAATGGTGTAGGTGCCTTTGACCGAAACCGTGAGATCGAAAGTGTAACCATAGCTGCTCGAAGCATCTACGTGTCCACGATAAGACACGCTGAGATGTGAGCTCTCGCTCCCCTCGGGTATTGGCGCAAAAGTCAGGACCACGGTGCCGCGCTCTATGGTCCCGTCATCGCTAAAATCCTCAATAGGTGTGGTCCATGACCCCTGCAGGGCATCGGAATAATCCCGGACCGTAGGGCCGCAGCCCGCAGCCACAATAGCCAGCAAAAAGGCTATGAGTAGGGAAAAACATGTCTTCATCATTATTCATAGATTTATATAATGTATTTTATCAATCGCCGACTTATATCAGCGGCATCAATAAATCGCTCCCTCAGGCATATCATATAGCTAAATTAATATGATATGCCTGAGGGAGCGAGAATTATTCTACCACCTCTACTTCGGTAACCGGCTCGAAATGTGATAGGTTGAACGACTCATCATCATTGCTTATAACGAGGGCCTCGCGGGTGAGTTTAATTATTTTAAAGCTTTCGTCACCATCAAAATCCTTTTTATAATCTTCATAAATCGCCTCACGGAGGTCATTGGCATCACACCCGGCCATCCATGCGGCGCGGTCGGAGACAATGATACCGTTCATATCGAAGAGTTTGCCGCGTTTGTCTCCAAATGTCCATTTGAAATCGAGCTGCTCCTTTGTGGCCCGCCAGGTGCCTTGGAGCTCAATGCTGAGGTCTGGCTCATTCAAGGCGGGGGTATAATAGACAGAGATAAATAATCGAGCTTCGTGGGTCGATTCATCGAGGATAAAGGAATACTCAACGAGTTGAGATGAGCCATCCTCGTCCGTTTCAGTTTCTTGGCAACTCCAGCCGCCATCAAGCTTTTTCTCTGTCTCCGAGTCGGAGCAGGCAGTCATCATCACGGCAAATATTGCCATGATGATGACTGATAAGGTCTTAATTCGCTTCATAGGGAATTTCGATGTCACAGACGTTGAAACTCAGTTTCTTCGCCTGATATTACAAGAATAAGCTTGCTGTCGGTGAGTTCCTTGATCCTCCACTTGGCGCTTCCTTTAAGATTGGCCCCTAACAGAAGAGAAATCTGTCGTTTGGCTTCGTCGGCACTCAATCCTGTATCAGGATCTACTTCAAGCTTATCAAGGTCGAGGGTTACATCCATCTCATTGTCGTCGGCAAACCAAGTCATTGAGACATCGACAAAGGGCATGTCTTCGATTGCTAAAACCAGCCGGCCGTCTGCGCTCTCGTGCTCCAGATTGAGATACACCGACACTGTTGCTTCTAAGTCAGAGTCATATTCCTCGGCTTTCCACTCTCCCCCGAGCTTCTTCTCCGTCTCGGTTGAGCAAGCAGCCATCATCATAGCAACTATTGCCATGATGATGAATGAAAAGTGATTAATTCGCGTCATAGGGAAAATTTGAAGATACACTGTTGGGGACCGGACCATATTGATTGGCCTCAGGGGTGCTCGCCTTGCAATACCAGACGATAAGGATAATCGCGCCTACAAGAGGGATAAGACCTATCAATAAGCACCATCCGCTCTTGCCTATATCATGGAGGCGACGGACACACAGACCGAGAGACGGGAGGCAGAAGATAAGGCCCACCACTGAAGTGGCGATGAGATTACCGGTCTCACTCGATGAGAATATGAGACTTACAATGGCGGAGATAATCCAGCTGAAGAGCCAGAACCACCAGAACTCCGAGCGCGAGGCTCTGCCGCTGAATCGGCAGTAATTAGTCGTCATCGCGCTCACTACGGCTTCCATAAAAGAAACTTTTCGTTGATACATAGTGAGAAATAGATATTATTGGTTAATGTTATTTACTTATTGATATTGAAGATCAAATGTAAAGGGTTGTAATGACAGCTCGTAGATATTTGGTTCACGGCCATCGAAATAAACCACTTTATAAATTGCGTCTGGAAGAAGTCTACCGTTATCATCAACATCCAACATAATGACTTCCTGGTATTCAGCCCCTTCTTCATCGACGCCCATCACACTTTTATATATCGGGCCGCCATTGGGTGTAAGCTCTTGTTGGTCACGATATAATAGTTCCGTCCCATACTTCTCCCTCTTTACAATTACATCATAAGATGAGCCACTTTCAGGCACCATTCTAAAGAAAATGACAAAATCATAATCCTCATCCTTAAAGACAGCTGAGTAGAAACTTGAATTGGGAGCAGCTCTATATATTGTCTCATATTTCTTGAATGGGCCTCCGGTCCAAGCGTAGTTAAACTCAGGTATCTCGTCATCGCTGAATACGTTCTCAGCCTCCACAACACTATATTCTTCTTCGTTGATTGCAGGAACTGCCTCGACCACAGTGGTCCTTTCATCATAATCGCTATCCCCGCTGCCTGAGAAAGATATGTAGATAAGAGCTATGATTGCGGCAAAGCCAAGCAAAATGAAATAGAAACGCTTAGTTATATCCTTTTTATTTAATTGGGGTGCAGACTCATAGGTGATCTCATCTTCCGGCTCCTCTTCAACGGGCGTCTCAGCGCTCTGAGATTCTTCCGGTTTCTCTTCATCGGGCGACTCATTGCTCTGAGCTTCTTCCTGCTCTTTTGCATCGTCTGAGTCATTAAAGCCGCCCGCTTTCAATCCTATCTTCAATATAAAAGAACCTATTGCGACAGCTCCTATTAATAGTCCCTTAACACGCCTCATATGTTGAAAATCCATGAGGTCTATGTCAAAGATGAAGTATAGGGCAAGTGCCAGGAATGGGAAAACAATGACGCCCAATCCTATAGCGACAATTATTCCACCGATGATTCGACGAGATAACCCTGCCTTAGGTTTATCCTCACTTTCAGGAATATTTTCCTGTTGTGATGATGTAACGATCATCGGGTCATTACTATCATTTTTTTTAATTTCCACTTCACCCTGTTCATTGCTCTCTGTCTTTTCAGCCACTGAGGACTGCAAGGGATTGGAAGTCATATCTGCCCTTGCCGGAGATTGACTTTGCTCCAGCCATTCTCCGCAATAGCGGCATTTCTTGGCTGACTCCGCGATAGACTCCCCGCAATAGGGACAAATCTTTCTTTTAGCGTTGACCGAATCTGGTTTATCCATGTTGCTGTTGGTTAAGGTTGTTTCGTTATGATATAAAAACACGACGCCGGGGGGAGCGGACTCTTCTCTTGCTATAAGTGTTGAGGCTCTCGCATGGCCTGACTGTCATTATAGGAAGAGCGGCCCGTCTCCCCCCGGATGTGGGGCGACAAGGACTGCTGCCTTCCTTGATTCTGACAGTCTGCGGAAATTTGCGAGATTTCAACAATTCAAATCAAGAAAAGCGGCGCCACCGTGATTGGCGGTGTCGGTTTGCTAATATGTCGGGGCAAATATAATGATTTTTTCATTGCCCGGCAAATTAATCTGCCGTTTTCACCAATTACAGCCGGGGCTGACAGGCGCTCCGGCGGCAAAAGTAGTCTGCTAAATCCTTTCGGCAAGCGGGAGGGGCGGTTCAAGTTGGTTCACGGACGCAGGCAGCCGCAGCGCCGCTCTTGTCGCTCCCGATGATAATACTTACCTTTGCCGCCGCAACAAGACCCCTCCCCCGCTATGACAGACATAGACCCAGCAGCCGACGCCACAATAATGCGCCTACGGTCAGCCGTGGAGCGGACCATAGGCCGCTCCTTAGCTTCTCCCTCAGATTTCAGCGCGCTCTCTGCCGAAGTGACCGCCCGCTCCGGCGGCCGCGAGACCATAAGCATCTCCACCATCAAGCGCCTATGGGGCTACGTCGCTTCGCCCCATCGCCCGTCGGAAGCCATCCTGTCGGTCCTCGCCCGCTTCTGCGGCTACCGCGACTGGGCCCATTTCTCATCGCTGCCCGGCGCCGACTCCGGCTTTCTGGTCATGCAGCCCGTCACCCCCGCATCGCTCGCCGCCGGCGATTGCCTCAGACTGACATGGGCTCCCGACCGGGCCCTGACCGTCAGATATCTTGGCGGCGACACATTTGAAGTGACCGACAGCCTCAATGCCAAGCTCAGGGAGGGCGACACCTTCACGGCCACAATCTTCTGCAAAGGCTATCCCCTTTATGCCACCGCGATAAAGCGCGGCTCCTCCCTGATCCCCGCCTATGTGGCCGCCCGCTCCGGCGGCCTCCTCTCCGTGACGAAATTATGCCCCCCCGGGAATTTTCATTGATAATATTACCGGATAATCAAAAAAAATGCGTATCTTTGCGGGCAATATTTAACCATCACCATTGCTACAGATGTCATTTATTGCCGATCGTGTAAAGATGGATGGACTGACGTTTGACGATGTCCTCCTTATTCCCGCTTATTCTGAGGTCCTTCCACGCGAAGTGGACCTTCGCACCCGCTTCTCGCGCCGTATAACCCTTAACGTGCCTCTTGTGTCGGCCGCCATGGACACCGTCACTGAGGCACGTCTTGCTATCGCCATAGCCCGCGAGGGTGGCATCGGAGTGATTCACAAAAACATGTCGATCGCGGAGCAGGCCCGTCAGGTCCACGCCGTCAAGCGCGCCGAAAACGGCATGATCTATGACCCCGTGACCATCAAGCGCGGCTCGACGGTGGCCGACGCCCTGGCTATGATGGAAGAGTATCATATAGGCGGCATCCCCGTGGTCGATGATGACCGTCGCCTGGTGGGCATCGTCACCAACCGCGACCTCCGCTTCGAGCAAGACCTCTCGCGCCCCATCGACGAGGTGATGACCTCTGAGAATATCGTCACCACCTGCCAGTCGACCAATCTCGAGGAGGCCGCCCGCATCCTCCAGCAGCACAAGATAGAGAAGCTGCCGGTGGTCGATGGCGACGGTCGCCTCGTGGGCCTCGTCACATATAAGGATATCACCAAAGCCAAGGATAAGCCCAACGCGTGCAAAGACTCGCGCGGCCGCCTGAGAGTGGCTGCCGGAGTTGGCGTCACGGCCGACACCATGGAGCGCGTTGACGCTCTCGTCGAGGCCGGAGTGGACGCCATAGTCATCGACACTGCCCATGGCCATTCCAAAGGTGTCATTGCCGTGCTCCGCGACGTAAAGGAGAAATATCCCGATATTGATGTCGTAGTGGGCAATATCGCCACCGGCGAAGCCGCCCGCTATCTCGTGGAGAATGGCGCCGACGGCGTCAAGGTGGGCATCGGCCCCG